>NZ_DATHKG010000123.1:0-87937 GCF_035489435.1 Flavitalea sp. | reverse complement strand
ACTCACAGCTCTTCCTATTATTGAAACACAGGCTGGTGACGTATCTGCATATATCCCTACAAACGTGATCTCGATCACTGATGGTCAGATCTTCCTTGAGTCAAACCTTTTTAATGCCGGTATCCGTCCTGCGATCAACGTAGGTATCTCGGTTAGCCGTGTGGGTGGTAATGCTCAGATTAAATCGATGAAGAAGGTAGCCGGTACCTTGAAGCTCGATCAGGCTCTTTACCGGGAAATGGAGGCATTCTCCAAGTTCGGTGGTGATCTTGATGCTGCAACAAAAGTTGTACTTGACAAAGGTGCCCGTAACGTGGAAGTGTTGAAACAGCTTCAGTACTCTCCCGTAGCAGTTGAAAAACAGGTTGCTATCATTTATCTTGGTACCCAGGGATTGCTGCGTGAAGTAGCGGTTCGTAAGGTTAAGCAATTTGAAGAGCATTTTCTCCTTGAGATGGAAAACAAGTATCCTGAAATACTTGCTGAATTTAAAAAAGGTAATCTTCCTGAAGATGGTCTTAAGAAAATGGTTGAACTTGCTAATGGCATCATTCCTCAATACAAGGCTTAAGCTGTTCCTCATAATATAATGAAACCTCCTTCGGGAGGTTTTTTTGTGCCCGGTCAATTTTTAGCCTTTTCATTTTTAGCCTTTTTCATTTTATAGCATTGTCACTTTTAAACATTGTTACCTTTTAGATTTTCCACTTTTTAGCCTTCATATTTTTTAGCCTTTTCATTTTATAGCTGGTTAAACGTTGATTTCCCTTATAATAGACATTTATTGGCCAGATTTGCACATTTATCCTACTGATTCATAACATGTTGAATTGAGTGCTAAATGTTTTTTGAATTTTTTTTTATCTCCCTATTGCATTATCAGAATTTTGTCTCTTTATTTGTAGCACGATCAAACGCTGATCGTTTCTGATCTCCAATCCTTCTTAAGACCGTACCCTAATTATCCTCCGAATTCCGTTTTCCATTTCCTCCGAAAATAACCGCTGTTGTTTCCAATTTCCTATGGGCCCCCAACACGTATTCCCGATCCCTAAAATAAAAATAAATGAAAACGTACCAACGCCCAGGCACTAGTAATTCCGTAGTATCAACACTTAAAAAGATCATTCTTCCAGTATTTATTATCATCATTTCTTTACCGGCTTTTTCGCAGGAGCTTGCGATTGTTAAATCCAGCTACCAGCATATTGCTTCCCTTACTACATGGAGCGAAACAATCAAAACAAATGAAGGTGGTGCAGCGAACTGGATTAATCTTTCACGCAACAATGGTTATGCGCAGAAGATCACCACTGAAAAAAACATGGAAATAATTGAGAACTCATTCAAGACTTGTCTTGACAATCGCAGGGCAGTGATCAACTGGACCTCTTACCAGGATCTGAATACCAACTTTTATGTGATAGAAAGAAGTGTGAATGGTCAACCATTCAAAGAAGTAGCACAGATATTTACTTCTCCTGATTCTACTGCGAAATTCGACTACCAGTATTTTGATAAACTTCAGGAAGATATTAAAGGCACTATCTATTACAGGATTAAAATCATTGATGCCAACGACCAACCGGTTTACACACCAGCTCAACTTGCCTCTTCAAATAAGACTTACGAAAATTTATTAGTATCACTTAAAAGCTAATCTATCGAATCCAGCTCTACTCTAATCGCTTATTACGCATGAATTGAAGTTTTGTAGCAAATGATATTTAAAGTTTTATTTTAAAGGGTACGATCAACAACGGCCCGGTTTTTCTAAGCTGGGCCTTATTTTCCTCTCATATTCTTCAAAGGAATAGACGAAAGGTAGAAACCAGATAAGTGTTGATCGTAATTCATATCATAAGACAATCGTACCAGGTATCATCTCAATCATTGTTGTATAAGAACATTAAACGTTTTATTTTAAAGGGTACGATCAACAACGGCCTGGCTTTTCTAAGCCGGGCCTTAATTTTTTAGTTATTGTTTGATCAGCTTTTGGTTTAATATTTTTTCGTTCCCGCTAAACACCTCAATGATATAAATACCATTTCCTGTTCTGCCTGGTACTTCCAGTTTCACGGTATGATTTCCCTTTGTTAACGATTGCTTATTCTCAACTATCGTTCTTCCCTGGAAATCGGCAAGCCTGATGGTTACCTTATCCGAAGTTTTCAATTGCAGATCAATTTTAAGATCCCTGATAAAGGGATTAGGAAGCACGTTTACGACAGGCCGGGTACTTGTAGTTAACCTGATAACCTGAGAATATGTATACAGACCGTTTATGCCAATCAATTTCAACCTGTAAAACCTGGTAGCGCTTTTATTATTATTGTCTGCATAGGCATAGCGGTTTTCATATGAACCATCATTTCTGGCGGCTACAGTTCCGGCATTAATAAAAGTATATCCGTCTTCTGAAAACTCCACTTCATATCGGCTCACTTCCTGGTCTGTTGTTACCGTCCAGGCGAGATTGCTTTGCTCATGATAAATGGTGCCTTTCAATGTAATATGTGATGCAGGCAACACTCCATCAGAATAAAAACATGTCGGGTTTTGACCACCATTCTGGCTGGGATCATCCGAGTTGATAAACATAGTATTACCATTGTCATCCAGTAAGGTTATCCGCGACTGATTGCATACATAGTGTAAAGGATCGATCCTCGCCCGGAAAGTCATTACTACACTGTTCGCAGCACCTGGTTTGATAATACCGGGTTGTTGACCGGTGGAATTGATTAACCGACCGCCAGCTATTGAAAACGGCATAGCACCGGCAACATCGGGTATCGTTACGCCGTTAACTTTAGTACTTCCTGCTATATAATTTGTTGACATAGGAATTCCATCGTATAACTTAACTCCTGCAGCATTGATATTCCCGGTGTTTGATACTTCAATGCGGTATTCAATTGTATCGCCACCAACTACAAATGGTCTGCCGTTGATATTGCTATAAGTTTTGTTAGCCGTAAGGGCAGGAGCCAGAACCGGGAAAGCGCAACTGGTATAATCACCATTGGTCCATACGTTGGTTGTGCTGCCACCCGTGATTGAAGAAGCACCCATGGTGGCCAGGTTCACTGTATATACATTCTGATAAGCACCACCGATGTACACATTTCCTGATGCATCAACTGCAATTGAATTTGAAGTTCCCGGGAAAGGATTTACTGAACCTAAGAAGGTAGCAACTTTTGTATTAGGATTGATTTTATATAAATTACTTGAGTTTGCAACCAGGTAAAGATTACCTGAACCGTCGCCAAAAATGTCTCCACCTTTTTCGTTGAGAATATCCATGGTGCCATTAGATGGTGCATTTAGTAAAGCACCCATCCTGGTGATTATCGGAAGTCCTGAACTATTCATTGAAAACCTGATGATATCTCTGCCATTTTCAGTGATTGCATATCCAAATCCATCCGAAGCAAAGGACATACGATTTACATTATAACCTGAACCGGTAATGGTTTCGACAGGGTAGCCGATAAATCTTTTTGCAACAACCGGGGTTGTATTAAGGTCAACAAAACAAAGATCCTCAGGTGCTGCACTATTGTTATTTACAAAATATATCCTGTTTGTTGCTTTGTCGTATGCGATAGCCGAAGCATATAATAACACAGATCCGGCCGAAAGCGATGCACCTGTTACTGCATTGAAACAGAGACCTGTGGCTCCGTTATATATTGTGGAACTTGCAGTACCATTCGCTGTATTCAACAATTTAATATAACGGTAAGGCCTGTTCGAAGGTGCCTGGGGAAATCCGTCAACGGTACTCGAAGTAGACTGATAAACCATAGAACAAGTGGGATCTGCCGATAAATTTGTAAAGACTGTATTGGTGTTTTGCACTACAGAATTGGATTGGTATAATGATTCCACAATGGCGGAGTTCCTGATATTTCCACCATTTGCCGTGACCCTAACCCTGAATTTTATTACAGCAGTAACATTTGGTCTTAATACTCCCGACGTTGCGCCGGGCGATTGTATGGTGCCACCTGAACCAGTAAAAGGCATCGATCCCGATATGTCTGCAACTGAAATCCCGTTGAGGCTGGTACTACCGGCCACATAGGCCGAACCTGCAGGAATATTATCCATCATTTTCGAAACAGTAAGATTCTGCGTCGAAAGATTTCTGACGTTTATTGTATATTCCAGGATATGAGTCTGGGCTGCCATGTTACCCGGAGTTCCGGTTGTAATGTTATCTACCGTCTTGCTGAGGTCAAGCGTCTGGGCCCCGACGATATTTGTAATTACCACCAAAAGAACTGAAAGTAATGTTGAGGTAAAATTTGGTTTCATAAGCGTTGGATATAAAATGTTTTCATAGATTGGATCAGGAGTGAAACAAACTGTTATTGTTTCAATATTTTAAATACCGATCTTTCGCCGGTTTCCTGGCAACTGACCGTAATTATATATAGCTGATTTTTCAGGCCCGACATATCAATAGATTTATCAGTACTTCCACAGACCTGTGTTTTTATTGTCTTTAACCTTACACCGGTTACGGTTGAAACGGTTACGAAGTAATTTGCAGGAGCAGATGAATTCAGGTGCACTTTCAATTGTTCCGTAACAGGGTTCGGGTAAACGCTTAAGTTGGTTGCAAGGTTTTTAACATCGTGTTTAACGGTGACTGGTGCTTTCGTATCAAGCACAATGGCAGGTGATTTTACGATCTCGATATTGTCGATATAAAATCCGTCGTCATTGTTGCTGGCATTCGATGAAAATGCGAATCTCAATCCTACCGCTGTTAACCCGACATAATCCTGCAGATCAATCGTTTCTCTTGTCCAGTTTTCGCGGATCCCGGTAAGAGCCGGCGCGGTATTTTCAGCAATGGTTTGCCGGCCACAGATGGCCGAAAAAGATGCACCGGTACCGGGACCAGTTGGTGAGATCTGGATCTGTAATTTATCCGAACCATTCTGTGCACGATGCCTCACCCAAAAGGACAAATATGCAGCAGAGGCATCACTAAGATTTATCGGCTGATTATAGGTAGCACTGGTATTTGCTGATGATCCATAATTTGAAGCAGGGGATTCACTAAGCGACCTGTTGCCCTGGAACGCCGCAACTGATGATGCACCCCAGGAACCAGTGAATGTCCAGTTCGACAATGAACCTTCAACATCTTCATTCAGCAGGCTTATTGGTTGATAGATTTTTTCAATCGTATCATTCAACAGTATTCCGCCAGCATTGACCTGGTAAATAAACCTGATCTTATCACCGGCAGAGATGCCGCTTGAAAGATTATAACTTATCTGACCATGTATTGTATCACCATAGGTAGTTAGTCCGCCATTAACAAATGCCGGGCCGTTAAGTTGTATATTCTGAAGTGGAATCAGGTTGACCGAAACAGGGCCGGTGCTGATTCCAATTCTTAATAAGCTGAATGTAAAATTTCCAGTGGTTGCACTGATGGCGAGCTTATCGCGATCCTGGATTTCATAATAAGCACCCGCCAAATATGCCATCTGGAGGTTGGCAAAAAACATTGATTTTGCAATTGGTAAAATGTTGGCGGAAGAGGGCCAGAAACCCATCGCAGAAGGCCCTATCTCTACCGTGTAGCCATAAGTCTTCTGTTTATTGCCAACGCCAATATCGCCAGCCATATAATAGTCACGGGAATTACCGACTGCATAATAGTTAACTGTTGCCATTCCATCCCCGGCGAAATACCCATTGTATCTTACCATTAACGCTGATGCATATTTGTAAAATTTATTGTCAGCAGTTGTAAAGGAATGGTTTGCAGGAACACCATAAGGAGTTACATAATAATTGCCATATGCATGGTGATCGATTACCATTTTAAGATGCCTCGCCTGCGCGAACTGGCGGATTGCCTGTGTTTCGGGCTCAGAAAATGCCGATGGGCCGATATAGGAATCGCTTGCGGGGTCCGTCGAAATATTTATGTTTGGACCTGATACACCCCAATCAACATTATAATTTCTGTTCAGATCAACTCCATAACGGCCGCTGCCATTATTCCTCCTGTTTTTTCGCCACATTCCACCACCTCCTGGTGTATTCGTTTCATTATAAACATAGCCATCCGGGTTAACGCAAGGCATAAAAAATAACTCACGGTTATCAACAAGCGCCGAAATACTTTGGTCAGTTGAATAGTTCTCAACCAGGTATTGCATAAAGAAAAACAGATTCATCATGCTCATTCCTTCCCTTGCATGGTGCAGACCGGTATATAAAACTTCAGCCTCATTTTCATTAACAGTAACGTTATCGGAGATCTTCACAACTATAATTGGCCGGCCGCCTGCAGTTGTTTGCGGGAGGATAATTTTCTGAACCAGTGATGGAAAATGATTAACAAGAGAGTCAATTCTCGCCTGCATTTCACTAAACCTGTAATAGCCACCATATGTACCGGGAATAAAACCGGCAGGAGTAGATATATTGGCAAGATTTGAAGCGCAGGAATTTTCGAAGTGAAGCTTACCTTTTTGCATCAGCATTTCCGGGCTGTGTTCATCTCTTATATTGTTTTGTTGAAAAAGCGCAATTTCATCTTCTACAATCACTTCATAACGGATACCAGCCTGTTTCAACTTCAGAATGTCGCTTTCATGTAGTGTAGAAGTGAATGTGCCTGCGGATTTATTATAGTCTCCATGATCAAGGTCCAAATCCAGGCCTAGCAGGTTCTGCATACCGGTCGGGGGAATTGAAATTTTCACCCTTGAATATTTTGTCTGACCAATCAGTACCTGTGATGTAAGGATCATCACGACTGGAAAACACGCCTTGATAGTTTTCGATAACATAGGGTTGGATTGGTTAAGGGACTAAGCAAATGTTAGGTACGGCGATAATCTGGTTCTGTCAAGGTAGTTTTGACATCCCCAATCCGGCTGATTCATTCGTAATTACACTTCGAAAACTTATTACGATTTTTTCCAGAATACCTTGTTACTTATTCATTTACAACGTATTGCAAACAGGTGAAAAATACCATTGGCTTTTTTGAACTTCAAATATGGGGGCAGATAAATACGGTCGGGGGGGTAGAAACCTCAGATCTTCGTAGAGGGAAATTATTAGTTGGAAGCTGAGAAACCAGAAAAAATCTTCACAATTTATTTGGTTTATATTATAAACTAGTTTAGATTTGGATCAAATTTACATAAATGCGGTCTATGCCAGCACTCATCATAATTCTTTTAGCCTGTCTTTTATCCAGCTTACTTGGTTCTGCTCAAACTCTGATCACGGGGAAGGTTAAGGATTTGAAAGGAAGACCTATAAACGGTGCGAGCATAGCTATCAAAGATTCTTATGATGGCGCCACTTCTGACAGCACCGGGACATATGCTTTCAAAACGTCTGAAACAGGCGGCAAAACTCTTTTAATTACCTCCATTGGCTATAAACTCACTGAAATATCAATCAATATTAATGGTACAACTATTAAAGCCGATGCCGTTTTAAAAGAAGAGCCTAACGAACTGACGGCTGTAGTGATCACTGCGGGCACCTTTGAGGCAAGTGATACCAAAAGAACCACGGTTTTAAATCCAATTGACATAGTAACTACAGCAAGTGCGAACGCAGATATTACCAGTGCGATCCGCACTTTACCCGGGGCACAACAGGTAGGAGAAAACGGTGGGTTGTTTGTGCGTGGAGGAACGGCGGAGGAAACCAAGGTATTTATCGACGGCACTGTTGTAAATAATTTCTTTTTTAGTAGCGTGCCCGATATTGCTCAGCGAGGCCGGTTTTCGCCATTTATATTCAAGGGAACAGTTTTTAGTTCCGGTGGATATTCAGCTTTATATGGCCAGGCATTGTCTTCCGCGCTGATCCTGGAATCCGTAGACCTTGCTGATCAGAGTTCTGCTGACTTTGGTTTGTCAACCGTTGGTGCGAATGCGGGCTATCAACGCTTATCCAAAAAGAAAAATGCAAGCTGGGGCATAAATTATAGTTACACAAACCTTGCAGCTTATTTTGCAGTTGTAAAACAACGGATAGATAATTTCAAAGTACCGGAACTTCATAATGGAGAGGTAAATTTCCGCATTAAAACTTCAAAAACCGGTATCGTCAAGTTTTATGCTTATTTCAACACGACGAACATGGGTCTCCGCAGGTCCGACATTGATTCGACAAACCTAAAAAATGCTTTTGGTCTTAAGAATGCGAATGTGTATACCAATCTTTCATGGAAAGAGAAGCTTGGAACAAAATGGAAAATGAACCTGGGCGCTTCATATTCGGCGAATACAGATAAAATCTACAACCAGTTACAGAACCAGTTAAACGAAAATGTTTATCCGCAGTACGAACCTTATAACGGGAAGTCTTATACCATAGTTGCAGATGGAAGTCTTGCACAAATGAAAGCGGTATTTGAAAGAAGGCTTTATGGGCTGAGTGCTTTGCGGTTCGGAGGCGAATATTTATACTATCGCGATAAATCTGAATTCTCAAATCAGTATGTCACGGGTCTGACTACTAAAGTTGATGACCATTTTAAAGCGGGATTTGCTGAGGTCGATTTTTACCTCACGAATGCACTTGCGGCAAAACTTGGCGGACGTGTTGAGCACTCATCCTTATTGAATAAATCGAATATTGTACCGCGAGCCTCACTGGCATACAGGGTAGGAAACAAAGGACAGGCATCATTGGCTTATGGAATTTTTTATCAGAAACCTGAAAAGGATTATTTCCTCAGGAATATGGCTTATGATGACTTATTATATACAAAGGCAGCTCACTATATAGCCAATTATCAAAAGGTCACCAGTGAACATACTTTCCGGGTTGAAGTTTTTTACAAAAAATACAATGACCTGGTAAAAACCTATTCTTCAAAAGGGACCGCTATTGCTGATAGTATAGGTAACGGTGGGTTTGGCTATGCGCAAGGAATTGAGGTGTTTTGGAGAGACAGGAAAACCATCAAAAATCTGGACTACTGGATCTCGTATTCTTTTCTGGATACAAAACGCGACTATCTGAATTTCCCAAATTCAATGCAGCCAAATTTTGCAGCCAAACATACCGCAAACCTCGTAGTGAAGAAATTCGTTACAAAATGGAAGACCCAATTTAACGGTTCTTATACATATGCCACGGGCCGACCATATTACAACCTGAGATATAACGGTAATGAGGGGAAATTTACAGTAGCGGACCAGGGAAAAACAATTGACTATCACAGCATGAGCGTTAGTATTAACTATCTGCCTAACATCGGTAAAACGAGCTCAAAGACTTTTATAGTATGGGTGTTTTCTCTGAATAACGTGCTTGGAAATAACCAGGTGTTCGGATATAATTATTCGGCTAATGGTAGCCGTAAGGATCCTATTTTACCGACAGCAAGAAGATTTGTATTCCTGGGATGTTTTATAAGTATGGGGGTCGACAGAACGCAGGATGTAATCAACAGTACTTTATAAGGTCAACATTAAATCATCTATTAATCTATAAACCTTAAATTATGTCAAATTATTACGAGCATACACCGCAGGGAAAAGATCCTCATATCTGGGAAATCGCCAGGAGACGCGCGAGCTTTAGATATCATCTTATTTCTTATATACTTGTTATCGGAGCTATGTGGTTGTTCTGGTATTTTACGACTAATAACTATAATTCATATGTATGGCCGGTTTGGCCGACATTAGGATGGGGAATCGGACTTACATTCCATTTTCTCGGCGCATTTGTATTTCCCCATTCAAACACTGTTGAAAGGGAATATGAAAAATTGATTCGAAATAAAAGATAAAAACCAATAAAAGACTGAACCCAATAGAGACAAAATCCAACAAAAGACAGCATTCAATTAGATCAAACCTTAAGCAATCAATAAATATCTCATAAAACTTTTAAAAACAAAAACATGAAAAAAATATTCAGCCTGATTTCAGCTTTTGCAATTATTTTAAGCGTTTCTGCTCAGAACGACAAAATGCTTAAAGCAATGACTGGTCCGGTGAGCGGCTTAGATTCCATACATACCATTGAGGGTTGGACAGCAGCTGCAAACCAGTTTCAAAGAATTGCAGATGCAGAGAAAACGGAGTGGCTTCCATATTATTATGCGGCTCTTAGCAATGTTATGAGCGGGTTGATGACTGGAGGTAACCAGGGCGATAAAACAGATCCTCTTGCTGATAAAGCAGAGGCCCTGATTAATAAAGCGGATGAATTGAAGAAAAACAATGCAGAGATATGGATCGTAAAAAAAATGATTACCAATCTAAGGATGCAGGCGGATCCAATGACCCGTTGGCAAACTTATGTTCCACTAGGTGCGGAAGCGTTAGCCAAAGCGAAGTCAATTGATGCAAACAGCCCAAGAATATTTTTGCTTGAAGGTCAGGATAAGTTTTTCACCCCGGAAGAGTTCGGCGGTAGCAAGGCAGAAGCAAAGAAAATGTTTGAAACAGCCGTGGTAAAATTCAGCGAAGTGAAGCCGGAATCACCTATCCACCCTCAGTGGGGCTTAACCCAGGCTAAGTATTTTATTACACTAGCCAAATAAGTGCATATAATGTGGATTGTCCGTGGTGATATCACCACGGACAATCTTTATTTTGCTTACTATTATTAAATAAGTAAAGTATTAAGTAAGTAAAGTATTAAATAAATAAAGCTGGATTAGTTAGGATAATAACTGATATGTTATGGAAAATGATAAATTAACAAGTGGTGAAGAAAGCCTGGCGATAATTCACGCTATGATCAATAAAGCAAAACACCAGTTTAGCGATAATGGCCATCTTTACCTGTTATGGGGCTGGGTAGTGCTGTTATGCAGCATCACACAATTTGTAATCATTAATTATTTCTATACACCCTACCATTCCCTGGTTTGGTTATTAACCTGGCTAGCCGTAATATACCAGGCATTCTATCTCTACAAACGCAAAAAGCAACAGCGTGTAAAAACATATACGGACGAAATATTAGGAAGCGTGTGGCTGGTGTTTGTGATACTCATGTTTTTATTCGGGGTTATGTTCGCAACCATCCTGGGAAAAGATTACTACCTGTTTATTAATCCGGGGTTCCTGGCAATTTATGGTATGCCGACTTTTTTATCCGGAATTATTTTAAAATTTCGTCCATTGATATTCGGCGGGATCTGCTGTTGGGTGCTTGCAATTTGTGCGGCAATTTCAACACCTGAGTTCCACCTGTTATTCCTGGCTGCAGGTGTAATCATCGCCTGGATAATTCCCGGTTATATAATGAGATCGAAGTTTAAAAAACAGCAATTAGCCTAAACAATAAAGATAATGGAAGAAAAAGATTTATCCGGTGCAGACAGTCTACGTATCATTCAACAGATGATAGGCGCGGCCAGGGATGAGCATCATGAAAAGGGTGATGGGTGGCTGTTTTGGGGCTGGTTGCTTTTTATTGCTTCAACAGGTTCTGTAATATTGTCCTATCTCAATCTGTCTTCATATATAAAATATTTATGGAATGGAGCACTCATTATCGGGCCTTTATTTTTCTTCCTCCGTTATTTCCGGAAAAAGAAAGATAATCCGGTTCGCACTTATGTGCAGGATCTGCTTAATAAGATCCAGGTTGGTTTCTATTTAAGCCTGGTCGTTATTGTAACCAGCGGGTTTTTCAAGGTTGACAATAGTTTTATTTTCGGGTATTATTATATGTTATATGCGTTTTGGATGTATATCCATGGAAGTGCATTGCGTTTTAAACCGCTGATCATTGGTGCATATATTAACTGGGCGGCTGCAATTCTGATATTTGCAATAGAACCTTTTCGTTATGATATGATGATTTCATCGGTTGCGGTGCTCCTGGGTTACCTGGTGCCAGGCTACATGTTGAAGGCGGCTTACAGGAAAAGATTGTTGGTTAAGTGAAAACCTGAAGATGGACTTTAAAGACTTAGATCCCATATTACATTCGCAATTACGTCTTGGCGTTGTATCACTTCTTATTAGCGTTAAGGAGGCGGAATTTACTTTTATAAAAGAGAAGACGAATGCCACGGCCGGAAATTTAAGCGTCCAGGTTAATAAGCTAAAAGAAGCTGGCTACATTGAAGTGATAAAACAATTCAAAGACAATTATCCTCAAACGATTTGCAAAATTCTTCCCGCGGGAATCGCGGCGTTTGAGCAATATGTACTAAATCTGCAGTCATATCTCTCTATAGGTAAATAATAAATCTGTATTCATACCTCTCTATAGAAAAAAAATCTGTAATCATAACTATCAGTAGGTAAATAAAAAAAGCTCCGGATCTGGTCCGAAGCCTTTACTTTATACGCGGTTATTCCTGGTTACTCTTTGAGCAATTTTGCTATCATTCTGTCTTTGCTGTTCACGGTTACTTCAAGGAAGTACATACCCGGGGTTAGTTTGTTAGACCCGTCCATCACGAAGCTGTTCTGACCTTCTTCAACACGCTGGGATTTTCTCATCATTTCATTGCCTTCTGTGTTAACAATTTTCATTACAACATATGAATCCTCATTTAACTGAACATTTACGGAGATATCATTTTTTACAGGGTTAGGCGTAATACTTACCATTCTCAACGATTTTTTATTGAAAACCCTTACAACGAGGATCTTACTGAGAGATGCCTTTTTATCAAGGTTTACCTGCTTCAACCTGTAATAAAGATCATTTTTGTGCACTATGTTGCGACCCACTTTGTCAACAAAGCTATATGCCTGTTTATTTGTTGATACACCCTGGCCTTTCAGTGAACCCGCTGTTATCCAGTTTGCTCCGTCAAAGCTTCTTTCTACTTCAAACCTGTCGCAGTTTTGTTCAAAGTTAGTAACCCATTTGATTTCAACTTTGCCATCTTCCTGGTAAAAACCTTTGAAGTCGTTCAGGCTTTGTGACAATATCTCTTCTTTCACTGATATTATACCAGCTGGAAATTGTATGGTTACTTTGGCATCTTCGGAACAAAGTGGATTATATCCAAGGTCACAAACTTTGTAGGTAAAGGTTGTTGATGATCCGGTAAAGCCGGCACCTGGTATAAATTCGAAGTTGCCTTCTTTATCAATTTTTAATTCACCGTCTTTGGAATTAGTAACTGCATAACTAACTGAAAGATTTTTATCGCTGATGTTGTCGTTTTCCAGCAAATTACCTTTTGCACTTCTGTCTGCTTCTCCAAAGATTATGTCTGCAACAGCAACAGGAGCAGTTTTGCAGCCTGTAGTAAATACCGGTTCTGCATCCAGGTTGAAATTATCGATTGCGATGCGGGTTGAACCTTCATGCCCGGCGTACTTAACCATTAGTTTGTAAGCACCAGCCTCAATTCCATCAAAATTGTTTTGATAATTAAGTACTTTGCCTGCGACAACATTTGAGAATGTGAGTTTGTCAAGTTCTTTGACGACATTACCATTGTAGTCCGTAATAGCTATGGTCAGGAATCTTTCAGAACCTGGAGTAAAAGCAGAGCTGAATTTATAGTCAAACGACAATGTGGTTTTACCGTTAATATTAACCAAAGGCGTGAATATCGCAGTAAATTTCGCGGCATCAGAAGCAATACCTGAAACCATGGCTCCATCACCATCTATACCCGGAGTCCATCCGGCGCGGTTAATCTCGAAATCACGGAATAGCCAGCATTGATCCTGCAGGTATGCCTTGACACGGTGTAGCGAAGCTGTGTTCCTTGAATTAAAATTTTCCTGTGTTCCTGCGTTTGCCCCCATTGATAAAAATGTGCAGGCTACAGCCAGCAGCGAATGAAGCGAAGTTCTTTTCATTAAATGTAAGTTTCAGAGTTAGACAATATGAATTAAGCATGGCCGGTGTACCGGCGGGGCATTCAAAGGAGCAGATACTGTCTTTGTCAGGAACGATCAAGGTTTCAACATAACCCTGGAACTTACATAGTTATTGGACAATAATGTATATATCTAAACCAAACGATTCTTAATCTGTTAATCAAACGGGTTCGGGAATTGGGAGAGGCTTTCGAAAAGATGGTGGCTGATGGTATTGTCTAAGGATTGGGGAGAATGAAACAAATATAATTCGGGGTTCTGGCTTATGCAAGTACCCAATCGAAATTTTATTTTGATCAGCGGCAACTTTAACAAATCGGGGCTATTTTCAGTAAAATTAAAAAGCAAGCTTAGCTGGATAGTCCGACAGAATAATTCAGCAGCATACATATATATGTCCGCAATCATAGAAGTAAGTCATTTAAGTAAGCATTTTCAGGACATCCGGGCAGTTACCGACCTGTCTTTTAGTGTTCAACGGGGTGATGTTTATGGTTTCCTGGGCCAGAATGGTGCTGGTAAATCTACCACTATCCGCATGTTGCTTACATTGATCCGGCCAACCGCAGGTACCATCCGGATATTCGGAAAGGAACTTATGGCCAACCGCCGTGAGATTTTGCAGAAAATCGGGGCAGTCATTGAAAGGCCGGATTTGTATAAATATCTTACAGCCTATGAGAACCTGGCCCTTTTTGCAAAAATGAGCGGGATAAAGCCCCTGAAGAGTAAACTGTTGGACCAGCTTGAGTTGGTAGGTATAAAGGACCGGGCAGATTCCAAAGTAAAAACTTTCTCACAGGGTATGAAACAGCGGCTGGGTATTGCCGTGGCACTTGTTCATGATCCGGAGCTGATCATCCTAGATGAACCAACCAATGGACTTGATCCGCAGGGAATTGCAGATGTACGGAACCTGATACTACACCTTAGCCGGAATCTGGGCAAAACGATCGTTGTATCCTCACACCTTCTTACTGAAATTGAAATGGTGGCCAGCCGGATGCTTATAATCGATAAGGGAAGCCGGAAAGCGGAAGGTAGCGTGGCCGAGCTATTTGACCCCGCAAAGACGCTGGTGGAACTTGAAACTACAAATGCTGCTGAAATAATTGGATTATTGAAATCCGGTCCCTATGCGGCTAACCTGAAAGAGTATTCGGGTTCAAGGATAAGGTTCCAGGTAGATAAGGCCCAAATACCAAAACTCGCTAACTACCTGGTCAGCATTAATACTAATATTGTTTCGCTCCAGGCAAAGCATTCACTGGAAGACTATTTCTTATCACTAACAACCGCTAATCAGCATGTGGACGCTTTTGCAAATTGAGCTATTCAAAATATTCAAAAGGCCCAGAACTTATATTTCATTTGGGGCAATTGCGGCAATCGTGGTATTGATACAGCTGGCATTTTACGCGGATGGCGAAACCTATGTGCAGTTTATGTTGCAGGGGCTTAATAATACTTTTGATATCGATGGCCAGATCCTGAACGGTTATCTTATTTGTTTTGTGATTTTACAAACGCTGCTGATTCACGTGCCACTCTTAATTGCATTGATAGGAGGTGACATGATAGCCGGGGAAGCAAACCTGGGTACATTAAGATTATTGCTGAGTAAACCGATTAGCAGGGAAGGAATCATCATGAGTAAGTTTTTAGCAACCATGATTTATACCCTGATGTTATTACTTTGGATGGCGCTGCTTTCCCTGGTTCTGTCCATCCTGATTTTTGGCACCAGTGATCTCATGATTTTTAAGAGTACACAGATCTTTATTCTTGACAAGTCGGATGTAATGTGGCGTTATTTTGCCGCCTTTGCTTTTGCAGCTGTAGCAATGACAACTGTTGCCGCCCTTTCATTTCTCCTTTCTCTTTTTGCCGAAAATTCAATCGGACCCATTGTCTCGACTATGAGTATCGTGATAGTATTTACAATACTCACGACTATGGATCTCCCTCTTTTCAATTCACTGAAACCATTCTTATTTACTTCTCATATGCTGGGCTGGAAAGGATTCTTTGATGACCCGGTAAATTATCCAAGTGTGCTGAGATCCGCCGTGATACTGCTATTGCATATCGTTGTTTTTGTCACAGCTTCCATCGTAATATTCAAACGGAAAGACATTCTTTCATAACTATTCTTGAGTTATATGGAAAGCCACTTTTGGAGTTATGAGTTATGAGTGATGAGTGATGAGTTAGTGCAGAGTTGTTTAGTGCGGTTCATTTCAGAATTTCACACTCACCACTTACCACTTACCGCTCATGTCTTGCTTAATGTCTTGGTTAAAACGCTTGAGTGCCAGCTTAAAATAAAAAACATCGGGTTTTGTAGCCCGATGTTTTTGTCAACAATCAAATAATATCCTTTCGAATGTATTCTTGCGAGTAGTTTTTTTTAAATAATGTTCTACTGAGATTTAATCCATTTGTTATGCAAACTTGGTTTTGCCAGGTATAGCAACCAGGTATTGCCCCTCACTGTCTGGAACGGTCTTTGGCATTGCATCCCATGCATATTTGTCGGGCTGAAGGTTGATGCCGGAATTAATTGCCTTATCCCATTCAACGATGCGTCCGCTATATGTGGCCATTCTTCCGAGGATCGATGTCATGGTACTTTTTGCGCCATTTTCAGCATCAGCAAATTTATATTCACCTTTAGCTAAAGCAGCAAAAAGTTCATCGTGTTCAGACTGATATGCGTCGTTTTCTGTTTTCTTATCAAACTGGTAAAGCACTTTGCCTTTAAGGTCTTTGATATTTGCATCCCCGGCCCTGATGATTCCCTTTGTACCGGTCAGCAGTTCATCAACCTTACTCATGGTTCCCGGAATATGACGACACTGGCTGTTCAGAATAGATCCATCAGCGTATTGAAACTCAACATAGTGGTGATCAAAGATCTCACCATAATCTTTTCCCTTACGAACCTCACGGCCACCCATACCCTGCGCTTTAACGGGATATGAACCTTTGAACCAGTTTATCACATCAATATTGTGTATATGTTGTTCTGTGATATGATCACCACAAAGCCAGTTAAAATAATACCAGTTTCTCATCTGGTATTCCATTTCAGTCTGCTCGGGCTGACGTTTCTTAACCCAGACTCCATCATTGTTCCACCATGCCTGTGCTGATGTGATGTCCCCGATCATTTCTTTACGCTTAAACAGTTCGCGGTATGAATTCTGGTAATGGCGTTGCAGGCCAACAACTACGTTGAGTTTTTTGTCTTTTGCGAGCTTGGCAACTTCAAGCACCTTCTGGATACCGGCCGGATCAGTAGCTACCGGCTTTTCCATGAATACATGTTTGTTTTGTTTTATAGCCTCTTCGAAATGTATTGGACGGAAGCCCGGAGGTGTAGCGAGGATGACAACATCAGCAAGTTTAATAGCTTTTTCATAGCCATCAAAGCCAACAAATTTTCTTTCTTCAGGAACATCAACCTTTGATTTCAGGTTGCCTTTTATTCCTGAATCAGACATGTTTTCTGCTGTGAGTCTTTTGTAACAGCTGTCAAGGCGGTCACGGAAAGCATCAGCCATCGCAACAATCTTTACATTTTGTTTCGATAGTAATGCCTGTGTTGCAGCGCCCGTACCACGGCCACCACAGCCCACCAGGGCAATCTTAATTACATCATCGGAACCTGAAAAATAATTTGCTCCTGACATAAGTGGAGCTGCAATAATACCTCCTGCAAGCAGGGAGGATTGTTTTACAAAATCTCTTCTTGATGGTTTGCTATCGTTGTGCATGTTCTGGTGTTTTGATCTTTAATGATGAAATGAAAGTTGACAGTAAGTTACAAAGAAATATATTGACTATAATAAGCTTCTGCTTCGGCCGGGGAAGGTTGTTTGAGCGGGCTGACCACCCGGAAACCGACGGACATTCCATCTGTAAGCCACCATTTACTTTTTGGAATCTGGGGGTCGCGTTTGTTCCAGGCTGGCTCCGATTTATTACGGGCAGCGCTGCGTGTAGCCACGGGTTGATCCAGGTACCCTCCACCCCTCACGGTTTTCGGATATTTTGTTGATGGCTCTATCCGCGGATTTATGGGTTCTGTTGCTATCTTTTTAAAGTAGTCCGGTGTATATTGGTCCTGGGTCCATTCGCTTACATTTCCAATCATATCAAACAAACCCCAGGCATTTGGCTTTTTCTGGCCTACTTTCTGGTATTTCTCATTACTATTACCTGCAAACCATGCATATTGACCAAGTAATTTAGGGTCATCGCCAAAATACCAGGCCGTATTAGTTCCTGCCCGGCAGGCATATTCCCATTCAGCTTCAGTAGGAAGACGGTAAAATACACCGGTTTTGAGATAGAGCCAATGGCAATACATCATAGCGGTATGCTGTGACATACTATTTGCAGGAAACCCACCTTGTTTACCCATACCCCAGCTTAAATCAATATACTGGGCCGTTGGCCTGGTTACAGCGTCCACATCCTCATTGCGGCTGATATTATCATCGTCAAAAAATACAAGAAATTCATCATGAGTAACTTCATGAATACCCATCCAGAATGCATCAAGGGTGACTTTAGTCTCGGGCCCCTCATCTGGTTTCCGGCCCTTCTCGGTTGCCGGGCTACCCATGGTAAAGCTGCCCTCGGGTATGGGAACTAAATTAAACTTAACAGCAGTGCCCTTAATCGATTGTTCGTACGGTTTAAAATCTGTTGGCTTGACCTGTGCATTTACCAGTGTTGTACTGGTAATAAAGGCAAGCAAAATTCCTGTCTTTTTCACTGAGTTCTTTTTGGAGAGCGACAAGTTAGGAAATAATTGCAGAAAGTAAATTGTTTTAAAACCGATAGCAGGAAATTTATTCATGACCAACAACAGATTGTCACTACATTTAAAGCCTAAAATAAATTTCCGATGGAACGCAGAAAATTTATGCAACAAACGATGCTAGCCGGAGCAGGCTTATTAGGATCAGGAAGCTTGCTCGCCGAAAACAAAATTAATGGCACCCAAAATTCAGAAGGTACAGGGAAACTAACTGCCGAAAAACCTTTTAATCTCAATTATGGCTTTCACCAGGGAATGTTCGAAGCGCATGCCGGCAAAGATTTTATCGACCAGATAAAATGGGCCCATGATATGGGATTCCGGTCTATTGAAGACAATGGTATGATGGGCAGGCCGGTTGAGTTACAAAAAAAGATTGGAGATACCCTTGCCAGCTTAGGGATGAAAATGGGTGTTTTTGTAGTTACCAGCGATCAGTGGCATTGGAAAACCACATTGACTACTGGAAAGCAGGAATGGATTGATAAAATGGTGAAGGATTGCAAACTCGCCATAGAAGTGGGAAAGAGATGTAATGCAAAAGAAGTAACGGTGGTGCCAGGCAACTTCGACAGATCATTATCTATCGAATACCAGACTGCAAATGTTATTAAAGCCCTGCGGATTGGAAGTGATATCCTGGAGCCGGCTGGTCTTATTATGGTGCTTGAAGCGCTTAGCGACAATCCGGATTTATTTCTCCGGCATTCAGATCAGACTTATATGATTTGTAAAGCCGTGGGTAGTCCATCCTGTAAGTTCCTGTTCGACATGTATCATATGCAAAGGAATGAAGGCGATATTATTAAAAATATCGATCGTTGCTGGGAAGAAATAGGCTATTTCCAGATAGGTGATAACCCCGGAAGAAAAGAACCAACAACCGGTGAGATGAATTACAAAAATATTTTTAAGCATATACACGCCAGGGGATGGAAAGGTGTGATGGGAATGGAGCATGGGAATTCGAAACCAGGCAAAGAGGGTGAGCTGGCGCTGATAAAAGCTTATCGGGAATCGGATAGCTTCTTATGAGAGTTATGAGTTATGAGTTATGAGTTATGAGTGATGAGTTATGAGTGGAGTGGTGAGTTGTGAGTGGAGTTTCTGAATGGTTGAAATAACATCATTCAGAACTCATCATTCAGAACTCGTCATTCACAACTCACCACTCCACTCATAACTCGCCATTCAGAACTTATCATTCCTAACTTATCGCTTACCATTTACAACTCACCTCTAATTCAATGAGCTGCATTGAACTTTAAGGTGTCTTCGCTGTTATGAGTTTGTATTAAGATAGATATTGTATGAAGGCGCGCGCCAGGTTTTATATTGTTTTTTCCGCCGGATTATTGTTTCTCGCAGCTGTCTTGGTTTCGTCAACTTTAGTAGCGCAGGAAGCTGATGCATTGGTTACACGCATAAGGGAAAAACTAAACATGGTAAAAGATTACCAGGCCAAGGGTATTTTGATTACCAATGTTTCTTTCATGAAAGTGCCGAAATCTGATATCACGGTCTTTTATAAAAACCCCGATAAGTTTAAGATCAAAAAACAGGACGGTATTTCAATTGTTCCCAAGGGAGGCATGAGTATCAATGTCAACAGCCTTTTTGCCGCTAATGGACAGTTTACCGCGGTTCCTGCAGGAAAAACAAAATTCCAGGGCGAGGAACTGTCAGTTATCAAGTTGCTTCCCCTTGATGAGAAGTCGGATGTAGTAGTTTCTACTTTATATGTTGATGATAAGCTTGCGTTGGTAAGAAAGGCAATTACTACCACCAAAGAATCAGGAACCTATGAAATCGAAATGAGCTATGGCAAATTTATCAGCTGGGGACTTCCGGACAAGGTGGTATTTCTTTTCAATACCCAAAACTATAAGCTACCCAAAGGACTCGCCTTCGATTATGATACCGGTGAAAAACCCGTAGTAAATGACAAGTCAGAAAATCAGAAAGGCAAGATTGAGATCAATTATTCTTCCTATATTATAAACAAAGGTATTGCGCAAGACACTTTTAAGTAGTTATGTGATAGGAATTATGTGATAGGAGTTATGAGTTATGAGTGATGAATTATGAGTGAGTGATGAGTTTGTGAGTTATGAGTGAGTTACGGGTTATATGTCTTGAAGTATGTGCTTACGAGAGACTATAAATATGAAAGAATTTCATCACTCATAACTAAATCACTTATAACTAAATCACTCACCACTAAATCACTCACCACTTACCACTCACCACTTACCACTCACCACTCACCACTAGATTGAACTGTCGTTATTCTCCGCAATCGCTTCATCTACCGCATTAGCAAGTATTACCGAGGTCATCTTTTTTAACGGGTTGCGTCGATTGTCTGCATACTCCTGCCTGCGGTTGATGATATCTATGCACTCATAAACAGCAGTGATAAATGAGGATGCATCTGCTTTGTTTTTTCCGGCAATGTCATGGGCAGTACCATGGTCAGGAGATGTTCTGATACCATCGATACCGGCAGTGAAATTTACGCCTTCACCAATAGCAAATGATTTGAATGGAATTAATCCCTGGTCATGATACATGGCAAGTACCGCGTCAAATTTTTCATGATGACCGCGGGCAAAAAATGCATCGGCGCTGTATGGTCCCATCACCAGCATACTGTGTTTCGCTTCCTTGATAGCAGGCTTGATAATATCTTCTTCTTCTCTTCCGATCAAACCTTCATCACCCGCATGTGGATTAAGTCCAAGTACGGCAATCTTTGGTTTATCAATCCCAAAGTCCTTGATCAATGACTGATTAACCAGGTTCAGTTTTGAAATTATGGCTTCCCTGGTTATGTGTTTTGCAACTTCGCTGATTGGTATATGTTCGGTTAAAAGTGCTATCCTGAAATTCTGTGAAGTCATCAACATCGCTACATCGTTTACTCCATACATATGTTTCAGGTAAGGAGTATGGCCGGTGAAGTCAAATTCGGTTGACTGCGTATTTTTTTTATGTATAGGTGCCGTTACCAAACCCTGGATCTTGTTTTCTTTCAACGCCTGGACTGCAGCAACCAGTGACTTAACTGCATATTTTCCCCCTGTTTCAGTAAGTTGACCGGGAGTGATGGCAATTTCTTCTTCCCAGACCTGGAAGATGTGAATTTGCTTATGACTTATTTTGGTAAAATCTTTAATGATCTGGTAATTGAGATTTACTTCCGGTACAGATTTGCGGTAAAAATTTATCAGTTTATTGGAAGCAAAGATCACAGGCGTGCATATCTCCAGCATCCGGGCATCTGAGAAAGCTTTTATCACTATTTCAGGGCCTATGCCATTCAGATCACCTATAGAAATACCTATAACAGGCCTTTGATGTTGAGGATTCATGATGTTTATTTCGGGTTGCTAAGATACGGCACTTATAGGTAAACATGGCATTTGAGGAAACGCAGATGATAATCGGTATTTTTGCCATCTTAAACTATGTATACATTAAAAAAATCACTTGGTCAGCATTTTCTGAAAGATGAAAACATCAGCAGGAAAATTGTGCAGACCCTGCTCGAAAAACGTTTTGAGCGCCTTGTGGAAGTTGGGCCCGGTGGCGCGGCACTGACAAAATATCTTCTTGAAATTCCCGGAATTGATCTTAAATGTGTTGAAATTGATGATGAAAAAGTGCAATGGCTCGAGAAGACTTATCCGCAGCTGAAAGGAAAAATTATTCATGACAGCTTCCTGGACATTGATCAGCCGTTTGAGGCTCCCTTTACTGTAATCGGGAACTTCCCTTATAACATATCCTCGCAAATCCTTTTTAAGGTGATGGACTGGAAGGAAAATGTTGAATGTGTAATCGGCATGTTTCAGAAAGAAGTGGCTCAGCGTATTGCTTCGGGTCCGGGTTCAAAAGTTTATGGGGTTACCAGTGTGCTTATGCAGGGCTTCTATACTGTCGAATATTTGTTTGAAGTAGATGAAAATAGTTTTACCCCGCCACCAAAAGTAAAAAGCGCAGTAATCAGGCTTGTGCCCCTGGAAGAAACGGTACCTATGAAATCGCAGCGTGCGTTTTTTGTGCTGGTTAAAACTGCGTTTAGCCAACGCCGTAAGACGCTCCGGAACGCTGTGAAGGCGTTATTTGCCCCTGAAATATTGGCTGACCCACTTTTCGATAAGCGGGCCGAACAACTCAGCGTGGCTGATTTTGCGGCATTAACTTTCAAAATGAAATAATTTAAAATGAAATAATAGGTGCAAAAAGTAATTATTACAGCAAGTTCTCATCCATACCTCGAAAATAAACTGACAGAAAAAGGGTTTACGGTTATTGTAAATCATTCAATCACTTACAACGAACTTGAAAATGAGATAAAAGATGCCACGGGCCTGATTGTGACTACCAGGTTGCGGATAGATAAAAATGTGATTGATAAGGCACCACATTTAAAGTGGATCGGTCGGCTCGGAAGCGGTATGGAATTAATCGATACTGTTTATGCAGAGCAAAAAGGCATCACCTGTGTTAGCAGTCCCGAAGGCAATTGCCTGGCGGTGGGTGAGCATGCACTCGGGCTGTTACTGAATATTCTGAATAAGATAAACAGCAGTAATCTTGAGATCCGGGAAGGCAAATGGATCAGGGCAGCAAACAGGGGTACCGAACTTTCGGGTAAAACGGTAGGAATAATAGGCTATGGACATACCGGGAGTGCTTTTGCCAGCTTACTGGCCCCTTTTAATGTAACGGTACTGGCCCACGATAAATATAAATTCGGTTTTGCGAGTGGTTATGTAAGGGAAGCCAATCCCGAACAGATAGCCCGGTATGCGGATGTGGTCAGTTTTCATCTGCCACTCACCGACGAAACTTTCCATTATGCCAACGATGCTTTTTTTGGCAGCCTGCAACAGTGCCCCGTTTTCCTGAATACCTGCAGGGGCAAAGTGCATGAAACCGGGGCCATAATCCGTGCTTTGGAAACCAATAAGATCTCCGGGGCGGTACTCGATGTCCTGGAAAATGAAAAGCTTGAAACCTATTCAGCAACCGAAAAGGAGCAGTTGGACCGATTGCTGGCTAACCAATCTGTAGTGATTACCCCACATATTGCGGGATATAGCCATGAGGCTTTTTACAAAATGGCGGAGGTTGTTCTGAGAAAATTGGGAATTAATTGATTTTTGGGGAATTACACCTGATTTTTCCCGGGGCAGTGCTTAATTTTTTAATATTTCATTGACTTGTAATTCGAAAAAAAAGGCTATTTTTGTCTTCAACAAATAATGCAACGCTTCAGCTAAACTGGGGCGTTGTTCTTTTTTTTTAATACCGGGAGAGCTTGCCATTATAATCTACAGGTAAACTCTGCCGTAAAACCAAGGAGGTTAACATGAGCAGTGTTTTGTACGTCTCAAAAGAAACACTTGAACAAATGAAGGAGGAGCTCACAAGGATGCGAACAGTGGCTCGTCCGGCCGCTGCTGCTGCCATAGCAGAGGCCCGCGAAAAGGGAGATCTTAAAGAAAATGCAGAGTATGATGCGGCAAAAGAATCCCAGGGAATGCTCGAAGCAAGAATCAAAAAAATGGAAGCCGATTATGCCATCGCCAGGGTGTTGATTGCTGAGAATGTAGATACAAGCAAGGTTTCTATCATGACCAAGGTGAAAATCACCAATATGAAGACAAAAAAACAGGTTACTTACCAGATTGTTTCAGAAATGGAAGCCGATCTGAAGCAATCAAAGATATCTATCACTTCACCAATAGGGCAGGGTCTGCTTGGCAAAGAAGCCGGAGATGTGGTAGACGTAGAGGTGCCTGCGGGAATGTTGAAATTTAAAATTGAAGACATTTTCGTTTAAACCCAGGTATTACCTGTAAACCGGGTACTACCTGTAAACCGGTGCTGCTTGTAAACTGGAGCTACTTGTAAACCGGAGCTACCTATAAACCGGTACTATCTGTAAAATGATTTCAAATCATGAGTCTTTTTTCAAAAATTATATCAGGCGAGATCCCTTCATATAAAATTGCAGAGAATGAGCGATTCTTTGCATTCCTGGACATTTCACCGTTGGTTCCCGGACACACATTGGTTGTGCCAAAAACCGAAACTGATAAGTTATTTGACCTGGATGATGAATACCTTTCGGAACTGCTGGTTTTTTCTAAACCAATTGCAAAGGCGATCGAGAAATCGTTTGATTGCAAACGGTGTGGAATAAGCGTAATTGGCCTCGAGGTGCCCCATACTCATCTTCACCTTGTACCAATCAATTCGGCTGATGATCTCAATTTCACCAGGCCAAAGATCAATCCTTCTAAAGAGCAAATGAAGACAGCTCAGGAGAAAATTATTTCAAATTTATAGCCACTTTAAGAGAGTTATGAGTTATGAGTGATGAGTTATGAGTGAGTGACGAATTATCGGGTTAGGAATGTGGTGTTGACACTTCACTCATAACTAATATTTCACTCATAACTCACTCACCACTCACCACTCACCACTCATCACTCATAACTGTTCCTAACGTACTCTGCCCGGATTCTTTGTTGCAAAGTCTTCCCAGTTTTTTATTTTGCTGTTACTCTTCTTCATTAAAGGATTGTCCTGGAAATGATGGCAAACTGCTACTGCCAATGCATCTGAAGAGTCAAGATATTTGAGGTCGGCATGTTGTAATTGCATAATATGTTGCAGCATTTTCCAAACCTGGTCCTTATCTGCGTTTCCATTGCCAGTTATGGATTGCTTTACTTTCTTCGGGGAATATTCAGATACTTCCAGTCCTGCTGATATTGCTGCGGCTATAGCAACGCCCTGGGCCCGCCCTAGCTTCAGCATACTCTGTACATTCTTTCCAAAAAATGGCGCTTCAATAGCAAAACAATCAGGATGGAATCTGGATATCAGTTCTGTTACTTTATGATGAATAGCCTGCAGACGCTGGTATTGATCCAGCTTAGCACTTAATTTCATTATGCTCATTTCAAGCAAAGCCGGCTTACTATTGGTTATGGAAATGATGCCATAACCCATCACCACGGTGCCCGGATCTATACCTAATATAACTTTAGCAGGTTTTTCCAAAATAATACTCCTTATTTTAATGACTGTTGTGACCTTGAATGAACTTGCTTTATTTTGCGGCACAATTGGCAAAACTGAGCAAAAATATCAAATTAATAATCAAGTATGTTCTGGGTCCCCTGGTCTTTTGCATTCTAGCGTTTTCCATATATCACCAGGTACAAAACCAGCCAAGCTGGGAACAGTCATTCAGGCAGATCTCAACTTCATTAACAGGAGACGGACTAAAGAAAATGTGCCTGGTGTTTTTGCTTATGTTTTTCAATTGGGGAATCGAAGCGCGAAAATGGCAACTTTCCCTGCGAAGTCTTAGCAATATCTCTTTTCTTCAATCCTTCAAGGCCGTCTTCACCGGTACTACAATGGCCTTTTTTACACCAAACCGTATAGGTGAATATTTTGGACGAATACTTTTTATTCCTGAAGGCAAGCGCTTACAGGCCATCTCTCTTACCATTGTTTGTAGCATGGCACAACTACTTGTAACGATCATTGCCGGAGTTTTTGGGTTGATATTTATGAAGGAGCATATTAGTGAGCAAGTGCCTGGCTCCGGTTCGGTTCTGTTCTGGCTTCAACTTGTGCTCTATGTTTCAATGACAGCAGGAATTATACTGGCAGTATTTTATTTCCGCCTGGGTTGGCTTGTCAGAGGTCTTGAGAAGATATCTTTTATTGAAAGATTTGTTCGATATGTTAAAGTTTTGGATGAGTTTAACACAACCGTTCTCACAAGGATATTGTTATTATCTCTTGCGAGGTATATTGTTTTCCTGTTTCAATATTATTTTTTATTTGATGTCTTCGAAGTAAACGTTGATTGGTGGCAATGCTTCTGGGTAATCAGTGTGATGTTTATTGTACTCGCAATTGCGCCAACAGTCGCTTTTCTGACAGATTTGGGGATCCGGGCTAAGGCAAGTATAGAATTGGTACAGTTTTTTAGCAGTAATGTCGCTGGGATTCTGGCGACCTCTTTGAGTATATGGTTAATCAACCTGGTTATCCCTGCATTGATCGGCAGTTTGTTAATTTTAGGGATCAGAATCAGCAATTATCAGTCGAGGCAAGACAATACAGACAGATAATAATCAGTTCATCCTTTTTGTAGACGAACTTTCAATTTTTTTACAGAATATTGTTGTTAATGAATGTATTAAAAACGGTTTCGATTGTTTTCCTTTCAATACTTAATTTTCCGCTCGCGGCGCAAAATGGTTTTTGTGAACTACGCAATACGGCATTTGGGGTTGGCGAAACAATAACGTTTAAGGTATTTTATAGCCTATCCGCCGCTAATATCGGTGCGGGTGAGGCGACATTTAAAACAACATTGGAAATGCTAAACAGGAAACCTGTTTACCATGTAGTTGGCGAAGGAAAGACCTATCCGTTTTACGATAAATTTTTTCGTGTGAGGGATCGCTATGAGACCTATATAGATACTGCAACTCTTCAACCCTATAAATTTATCCGCAATATTGATGAAGGTGGATATAAAAAGTATGAAGAAGTTACTTTTAATAAAAATACCAACACGGCTATTACCAATGCCGGGGTTTTTCAAATTCCTGCCTGTATTCAGGACGTACTTAGTGCTATAATGTATGCACGGAATATCGATTTTAGCAAATACAAACCCGGAGATAAGATCCCTTTTCAAATGTTCCTCGATAAAGAGATCTTCAACATGTATATCCGCTATATCGGTAAAGAAACCATTAAGACCAAGTATGGAAAGTTTCGCGCTATAAAATTCAAGCCCCTGCTTGTTAAGGGAACTATCTTTGAAGGGGGTGAGAAAATGACCGTTTGGGTAAGTGATGATCCCAACCATGTTCCCGTCAGAATCGAAAGTCCGATTTCAGTAGGGAGCGTTAAGGTAGATATGATTGGTTTCAATGGTCGCCGGCATCCGCTTAGTTCGCTTATTAGTGTGCGTTAGTAGTGATGTTTTATTATATGAGACTTGATCTGTACACTTGACGAGCACTATTATGCAACAGTTTTGTTTCATTCCTTCGCACCGTTGGGAGCGTGATGGTGCTTTTGTTTGGCTGTGTCCCGTGGTTAGTTTCATTGTTCATGCTAGTTGTTGCTGTTGTCTCCGGTCATCTTTTGTTGCCTTGATCGGCTTTTTTAAGAATTCATCAGGTGGTAGTTGGTATTGGGCCCTGATCAACTTCAGTAACTCTAAACACGGTACGAAGGCCCAACAAAAGCACCATCCCGCTCCCAACTAGCTCATCCATTTGGGGAAATATGCGACCATCTTAACTAATCTTACTAGTCCACCTTTGCGGGTTTCAAATTTAGATTCAATGCCAGTATCATCAAATCATTCGTAGACTTCAATCAATTCTCGGCCATTCATTTTATTAGTGAACCAGATCATTTTTTGAGCTAATGTTCTGGTTTCTGGAGTTGAGTGACATGTTGCGATCTTTGTTAGAATCAAGTTTGTTGGCATCAATCTTCGTTTGCATCAGTGTTTGTTTACGCCATTGTTCACCAGGAGTTGCGTGCTTTAGTTTGAACCGTTCGCAGGTTTTAGAAGTTATTGATCAAGCGACCATTTGTAAAACATAAATAAACCAACCAGTTATCAGTTATGAATTAAGAGAGTAATTCATAATTCTTCCCTCCTTTCATAATTCATAACTCATAATTCATATTTCTCTTTACATGATTCATATTTCTTTTCCTCATGATTCTATTCAAAGAGTTTCTAATCTGAAAGTTTCTTTTTCTCTGATTCCTTTTTCCGTTTCGTGAATTGTGCAACATTCAAATTTGGGATCGTGCTCGAAGAAAAGTACGTAATCCTCTTTTGCCGCCTGGTTCAGAAAGTCCTGTTTTTCATCAAGTGTTTTTAATGGTTCGATATCATAAGCCATTACATAAGGCAGCGGAAGATGACTCACGCTCGGCAAAAGATCAGCCATATATACGATAGTCCGGTCCCTATACCTGATCTCCGGAAGCATCATACTTTCTGTATGGCCATAGACGGTTCTGATGGAGAAATTGTCTGTGAAATGCAATAATTGCAAGTCCGGCTTCCCTTCCGATGTTTCTGTATTAGCCTCCTGGTCATCTTTACCATTCCTGGCAGAGAGGGGTGGGTATTCAATAAATTTCAGCTGACCACTTTCTTTGATCGGCATAATGTTTTCGGCAAGGAAACTGGCCTTCTCGCGTGTGTTTGGTTTTGTTGCATGATCCCAATGCTTTTGATTGCTCCAGTATATGGCGTTTGAAAATGCAGGAACCAGTTTGTCGGCTTTTTTTACGACAGCTCCCCCTACATGGTCAAAATGAAGATGGGTGAGGAAAACATCTGTAATATCATTTGGATGAAAGCCATGTTTAGCCAGGCTGTTTTCAAGGGTGGCATCACCATGGAGATAATAATGCGAGAAAAACTTTGCATCCTGTTTATTGCCAATGCCTGTATCTATCAGTATCAGCCGGTTGTTATCTTCAACCAGGAGGCAGCGCATAGCCCAGGTACAAAGATTTTTTTCATCTGCCGGTTGAAGTTTGTTCCATATTGTTTTTGGAACCACACCAAACATTGCTCCGCCATCTAGCTTGAAATATCCCGTGTCTATGGTATACAGTTGCATTTGGGTTTATGATAGCTTTAATTGCATTCAGGTTTATGATAGCTTTAATTGTTTTTGCTTTTTGAGTGCCGAATACAAAAAGATCAGTCCGATTACGAAAAATACCATAAGGGAAAGAATTGAGTTTTTCATCCCGCCATTGGCATGAGTAAGTTCTTCGATCAGTCCGAAACTAAGAATACCGACAGCGATAGCAATCTTTTCAGTAAAGTCGTAATAGCAGAAAAAAGATGCGGTATCTTTTGTTTCAGGCATCAGCTTTGCAAATGTTGACCTGCTGAGTGATTGTATACCTCCCATTACTAGTCCCACACAAACTGCAAGTCCGTAAAAATAATATTCGGGATCCTGGCCCTGTTCTTTCAGGGAAGCAGCATAATAAGCTGCAAGGCAAACAAAAATCCAGAAGAAGATAACGCCGATAAGTACCCGAAAATTGCCGAAAATACCAGACAAACGTGACATGCTCCAGGCGCCAATTATAGCCACGAGCTGAATAATCACAACGGTTACAATCAGTTTTGTATCACTTAACCCCAGCACTTTACTACCGAAAAGGGTGGCAGCCAGCATTACAGTTTGTACACCCATGCTATAAAAAAAGAACCCGCGAAGGAACCGTTTTAATACCGGCATGCTCCGCACCTGCAGATACACTTTCTTAATTTCCTGGAAACCGTCACTGAATATGTTTCCTTTTATGCGGTCGGCGGAAACCGATTGCTTTGGCAAAACCCGGAACGCAAACTGGGCAAATACTATCCACCAGATCCCGACAAGCAGGAATGTAATACGTGTTGCGAGTGCCGCAGAGGGTAAACCCAGGACCAGTCCAAATCCAACGATCTGCAGCAATACACTGCCGACATAACCAAGCGAGTAACCGCGGGCACTGATGCGGTCGCGATCCTCTTCTGCTGCAATCTCGGGCAGGTAAGAATTATAGAAAACCAGGCTACCGGAATAGCCTATAGCAGCAAGAACGAAAACCGATACACCATATTCAACATTTGATCCATCAAAAAAATATAAGGAGCAACAAGACAGCGCACCCAGGTAACAGAAAAACTGCATGAACTGTTTTTTGTTTCCTCTTGTGTCACTGATTGATGTAAGTATCGGGTATAATAATGCAATGATAAGATAGGCACCTGCCAGCGCATAGTCGTACAAAGCCGAATTTACATAATCGCGGTTCAGAAACGGGATATGCTCCGTTCCGAAATGATCCTTGGTAGCAGCCGCAAAATATATTGGGAAAAAGGTGGTGGTAATAACGAGATTATAGACCGAATTGGCCCAATCGTACATTGCCCAGCCATTGATAACTTTCTTTGAAGCAGTTTGCATGTATATGATTAAAGCCAAATATCGGGTATTTCCTCATTCATTGAACAGGCATCTATTCAATGATCGGATCCTTCCAATCAGAATCAGCTGATCATTTATTCAACTATCAAACCCTTCCATATCATTCTCAGCAAATCATCTATTCAACTATCAGCCCCTTCCATATCAATATGAGAAGTATGATACCGGCAATGATCCGGTACCAGCCAAAGATTCTGAAACCATATTTTTGAAGGAAGCCAATAAAAAACCTGATAGCTATGATAGCCACTATAAAAGCTACCAGGTTACCGATCGCAAGCAGTTTAACATGATCTGGGGTAAATGACTCATAACCCTTTAAAAGCTTGTATCCGGTTGCCGCGGCCATAGTTGGAACAGCAACAAAAAACGAAAACTCGGCTGCAAGTTTACGGGTTAGTCCCTGTTGCATTCCACCAATTATGGTGGCAGCACTACGGCTCACTCCAGGCACCATGGCAATGCATTGCCACATACCAATCACGAACGATTTACCAAAGCTGATTTCTGATTCTTCATTGATAGCTGCCCGCTGAAAAAACCTGTCGATGAATAAAAGGATTATACCACCAAGGATCAGCGTAATGCCAACCGTGGTCGGGCTTTCAAGCAGTGCATCTATGTTATCAGAAAATAGAAGACCCAGTATGATTGCCGGTATAACGGCGACGATCAGCTTAAGGTAGAACTGCCACTTTTTAAAGTCAAAAAACTTTCTCCAGTATAATACTACCACCGCCATTATTGCACCTAATTGTATTGCAACAGTAAACAGCTTTGTGAATTCCTCTTTCTCAATTCCCATGAGGCTGCTGGCTATGATCATGTGACCGGTGGAAGAAACTGGTAAAAATTCTGTAATGCCTTCAACTATGGCGATGATAACAGCTTGTAAAATATCCATGTGATAAGAATTGCTTTAGGGAACTGATATAACGTACAATATAAAGTACTGTTACGTAGAATATAAAGTGCAATAAAGTACAATATAGTGCACAATAAAAAACCGGTTGAAAAATCTGAAACTAATCAAATTTTTTAACCGGCAACTTGTGTTGTATATGAATTAATTTTTAGGTTTTCTGAATATGGCAAAAATCTCTAATGCCAGACCTAGTAAGATAAGTATGGGAGCAACGGTGATCCTTGTCTTACTATACACTTCTTTGGGGTCAAAAACATTCGGATCATCACTTTTTCCGCCCGCCATCAGGAACAATCCCAAAGCGATACTGACGATCCCAGCAATAATCCAGATATAATTTTCTTTCCCAAACAAATTATCATTGGTAACACTTACTGGCTGTTTTTTCTCGATCATGATCTGAAATTGAAGCTGCAATATAGCAAAAAATTGAAATGGAGGCTGCCGCTGTTGGATTCCTGGCCTGCTGCCGGTTTAATCCACTAATAAAGATCGTCCAGCTTCATCCTGAGATATTTAACCACGCTTCTGTGTGTGCTGAACATCGTGATACCGATACCCAGTATAAAAAGCAGCAGAAATACAAGTAAAAGGCTGCTGTTATTGCGTAGATCTTTCAAATCCGGCACAAAGCTTTCAAACAGTATAATAATACCGTAGATCATGGCAATGGCGATCAGCGCCGCTATGGATCCATTGATTACAGCCCTGGTATTCAGCGGGCGTGAGATAAAACTGCGTGTGGCTCCAACCATTTGCATGGTTTTGATCAGGAACCGGTTGCTATACATGGCCAGCTTTATAGTATTATCTATCAGGATAATAGAGAACAATGAAAAAATGCAGGCAAGCACAACCAGGCCGATCAGTATCCAGCGCATGGAAGGTCCCATTTTCTCGACCAGGGCAGAGGGGTAGTTGACGCTTTCAACTACCAACGTTTTCAGTTCCAGGTCCGTCTTAATATTCGCAATTGTGTCCTTATGAACATAGTTGTTGTTCAGATTGAAATCGATTGAGGCAGGGAGCGGGTTGTCCGTTACGAGGGCATCGAAGTTTTCACTTTTCTCATCATTTGAGGCGAGCCATTTTTCCTTCGCTTTTTCTTTATCGATGTATTCAAGCGTTTTGGTATAAGGTTTGGCAATAATATAAGCTTTGAGAGAGTCGATATCGGCCTGGCTGGCAGTTTTGCGGAGATAGACCTGGATCGTAACATCTTCCTTCAGTTTCTTCACATACATCTGAGCATTCAGAAAGAGCCATCCAAATATGCCAACAAAAAACAAAACAATAGTAACGCCCAGGATCGCCATAAAATACGACGGCTTGGAACGCTTGGCGGATGCCTTTCCGAATTGAGCCATAACAAAAACTGTTTAAAAAAATTGGTTAGAAATTTAGGGCTGGCGCAAAATTAACGGTTTTAACGCCACTTTGCATAAATTTGCCCCCTCCTTAACGATAGGAAGGATAGAAAAATTTCAACAAAAAAAAGGTTTTTAACTTTTTAACAACGCATCAGCTCAGATACATGGAATATAACTTCAGAAGTATAGAACAGAAATGGCAGGAGAAGTGGAAGATCAATAATGCGTACAAGGTCCGCAACCCTTCCCCTGGAACGCCTGCGAAGCCAAAGTTTTATGTCCTTGATATGTTTCCTTATCCAAGCGGAGCCGGCCTGCATGTCGGCCATCCCCTGGGATATATAGCCAGCGACATATTTTCCAGGTATAAAAGAACGAGGGGATTTAATGTATTACACCCGATGGGTTATGATGCGTTTGGATTGCCGGCAGAACAGTATGCTATTGAACATGGTGTACATCCCGCTGAGAGCACCGCAAAAAATATTGAGAACTTTCGCAGGCAACTTGACAAGATGGGTTTCTCCTTTGATTGGGAAAGACAGGTAAATACCAGTGAGCCTGATTATTATAAATGGACACAGTGGATCTTCCTCCAATTATTCAAATCTTACTATAACCGCAAAAACAAGAAGGCTGAATCTATAGATTCCCTGGTAGAAGCTTTTCAAAAGGAGGGTAACAAAACACATACTTGTCCGGGTGACAGCGGGATCCGTTTCGACCAGTCGCAATGGAACAGTATGGATGAAGCTGATCGGCAGGATATATTGATGAACTACCGCCTGGCCTATTGCGGGTATGGAGAAGTGAACTGGTGTGAGGCCCTGGGTACAGTGCTGGCAAACGATGAAGTTGTAAACGGTGTAAGTGAACGCGGTGGGTACCCTGTAGTTAAAAAGAAATTAAGACAATGGTATCTCAGGATAACTGAATATGCAGATCGTTTATTGGATGGGCTGGAGAAAGTTGATTTCAGCGATGCAATGAAGGAAATGCAGACAAACTGGATCGGCAAAAGTTATGGTGCTGAAATCGATTTTGAAGTGCAGGGTTTAGCCGGACAATTCCTGAAAGTATATACCACCAGGCCCGATACCATCTTTGGTGTGGACTTCATGGTGATAGCGCCTGAACACGAGCTGGTTGATATGTTAACGATGCCGGAACAACTTGATGCGGTTCAGGAATACCTGGCATATGTAAAGAGCCGGAGCGAAAGGGAACGTATGGCTGAAAAAAAGATTTCAGGTTGCTTCACCGGTGCTTATGTATTAAATCCATTTAATAACCAGCCGATCCCGGTCTGGATTTCTGAATATGTGCTGGCGGGTTATGGTACAGGAGCCATCATGGCAGTGCCTTGTGGTGATGAACGTGATCATAAATTCGCTCACTACTACGATATACCGATCACAAATATTATTGGCGAGGCTTATAACGGGCTTGAAGCAAATCCTACTAAAGATGCCATCCTTCATAACAGCTATTTCCTGGATGGAATGGTAATGCGGGATGCTATGACTGTTGCGCTCGAAAAAATCGAGGAAAAGGGTATAGGCCAGCGAAAGGTAAACTACCGGATGCGCGATGCTGCGTTTAGCCGTCAACGTTATTGGGGCGAACCTTTTCCTGTTAAATGGATCAACGGCATTGCTTATCCGCTTGATGAATCTGAACTGCCCCTTGAATTGCCTAAGGTTGACAAATATTCTGCAGGCCCGGAAGGTGAAGGACCACTGGCTAATTTACCGGAATGGACTGGTCAGCACCTCGAGACCAATACAATGCCAGGTTATGCAGGGTCTTCCTGGTATTTTTTGAGATATATGGATCCGCATAACCCGGCAGCCTTCGCTGGCCGTGCAGCTTCTGATTATTGGGGACAGGTTGATATTTATATCGGCGGTACCGAACATGCCGTCGGTCATTTGTTGTATAGCCGTTTATGGACAAAGGTTTTGTTTGACCTGGGTTATATCAGCCACGATGAACCTTTTAAAAAACTGGTGAACCAGGGTATGATACAGGGCAGCAGCCGTTTCCTGTACCGGCTGAATATTACCCTTCACGAAACCAACACCCCTGTATTGAGCCGTGAGGTATATCTCAGCAAAGGCATCGCCGATCGTTTTGCCGCTGAAGAACTTTCAGTAGCAGAGCTGGTTGAGGAACTGAAAGGACAGGGTGCTGATATATCAGCGGTTTCCGAAACAGATGTTATATCGGTTAGTCCTATACATATTGATGTAAATGCAGTTGATGGCGTAGAGTTGAATGTGGATTTGGCCAGGAAAACAAAGCCTAATTATCAGGATGCATATTTTATTCTCGAAAATGGCCAGTATATCTGTGGGGTTGAGATTGAGAAGATGTCTAAGACCAAGTATAACACAGTCAATCCTGATGACCTTGTAAACAGGTATGGAGCAGATACATTCCGTATGTATGAAATGTTCCTGGGTCCGGTAGAAATGAGCAAACCCTGGGACACAAAAGGAATTGAAGGTGTGCACCGTTTCCTGAAGAAATTATGGCGTTTGTTTTATGATGAAACAAAGGGACAGGTCTGGAAGGATGAAGCACCATCGGCGGCTGAGTTGAAAGTTTTACATCGTACGATCAAAAAAATTGAAGAAGATACTGAACGCTTCTCATTCAATACTGCGGTAAGTGCGTTTATGGTTTGTGTGAATGAACTACATGATCTTAAGAGTCATAAAAAACCGATTCTTGCAGACCTGCTTGTTTTGCTGACTCCCTATGCACCGCATATCAGTGAAGAACTATGGCAACTGTTAGGAAATGAAAATATACTGGATGCACCCTATCCAGTGTTTGATCCGAAACATATTGCTGAATCAGCGAAAGAATACCCTGTTTCAATTAATGGTAAAGTGCGCACTAATATAAATATCGCATTGGATGCTTCGCAGAATGATGTTGAAGAGATCGTTCTGAAAAATGATATTGTGAACAAATGGCTCGAAGGCAGGCCGCATAAAAAAATCATCTATGTTAAAAACAAGATGATTAACGTAGTGGTTTAATTTTTTTGTGGTAAAGTATCGAACTGGCTGGCAATCCAAGGATGGCCAGCCAGTTTACTTTTACAGGAATTGACTTTAGCTCGCCGCTTGGGTATTGATACCACATAATAACTCCTGATTCGAATGTGTCGTTATTGCTTAACAAACCTTATCAGCGCAGAGCTGTTTTCGTTTGCATATAAGCGTGCCTCATAACGTTTGTCGCCCACAATCGCCACCATAAATGAAGTGTTCGGTGGGATCGACCCGAGATTTTCGGCAACCATTACCAGTTCATTGTCATCACCAAGGTCGCTGGCGTTCAGCATAAGCGTATATGCCTGGTCGGTGAGTCTTATGTTTTTAAACAGCATCCGGCCATTTAAAAACAAAGCAATCGAGTCGCCATCAACCTGCGCATTGTCATAAAATCTTAATTCAATCTTTTCTGCAGTTACAGGAATAACGGTTTGTAATTTATTCGTCCTTCCTGCAAATTTTTGTTCTATAGATTGGATAGGCGCTTTTTTTCCGGTTGCTTCAGGAACAATAACAGGATCGGCTGTTGCAACTGATGAATGCTCTGCGGTTTTGGGAATTTTTATCTCCGCCGAAGCCTGTGGTAAAGTAGCAGTCTCAGGAATACGCGCTGCCTTTAGCGATGGATCCGTCCTTACCAACGGCGGAGTCAACGTGCCTTCAAATCCTTTTGGAACCGGTGGCTGCATAAACGCAATGTTGGCAACACTATCGATGATGTCCGGATGATTTGCGCCTACGAAATAATTTTCCAACACGTAATCCCATTCGTCTGTAAAAGTAAAGCCTGTTGTTTTTTCCATCTGGACCGGGCCGGTCTGTTCGTCCATATCATCCTTATCGCTGGATCTCCCTTCAAGCAACATCTTGTTTTCACCCGGACAGTTGAAATCAGCCACTGATAAAAAGGGTTCTTTATGACTAAAACCTGAACCGCTGCCTTTTTCTTCCAGCAATACATCATCCCACCAGATTACATTATTTGTTTCCGGATCGAAATAGCCCTTGATTGAATATCGTCTGTAATTGTTCTTGCCTGAATAATAATAGGAAGTCCCCATCAGGCTATCGCCTTTTTTGATCAGCTTCAGTTCTGTTCTCATGGAACCAATCTTCCCTTTCCAGGCACCAGTGATAGTCTGGCCGGAAACCTGGGTTCTAAAGGCAAAGGATACAGTTAAAAATGCGATGCAGGCGGATAGTTTCAAATCAAATGTTTTAAGATTCAACCGGATAACAACGATTGAGGTAAGTTTATATTACATGAGCCCGGAGTTTTTAACATTCTCCGTGTTTTTTTGCCAATATCAAAGTGGAGAGATGTTCACTTTTTTTCGGAAATTACACGTATGACAACGAACGTGACAGCTGGCAGCCTGGGAGCAAAAACGGATATCCTCGTCGGGGGTCTGAGAACAGCTGCAAACAATTTGCGGAGCGGCGCTTTTTATGCCTGGGGACATCACGGAGCGTGCAACTGCGGTCATTTGTTACAGGTAGTAACAAGATTAAGTAAGGAGGAGATACAGTCTTATGCGCATACTGGCTATGGTGAGTGGACAGAGATTGTTGAGGAGTCTTGCGCAGTGACTGGAATTCCCCTTGGTTTGCTGATTACTGAACTGCGTTCAATGGGACTTACCAATATCGATATACATAATCTTGAGTACCTGGAAGATAGCGCCGTGCTTAATAATCTGCCTGGCGGTTTCCGCTGGCTCAAACGAAATCAAAGAGAAGATGTAATTGTTTATTTCGAAACATATGCAAACATGCTCGAAGAGAAAATGCTTGAGCAAATTGAAATACCGTCTTTTGATTTAAAAGAACCTGTCAGCTTATAGTGCAGCTAAGGTCCAACGAATGGATCAAAGCCAATAAGTCCACTTCAGGTCATTTGGTTGACCCCGTCTATGAAGATCTCAAAAAAAATGAACAAGTTTAAAAAAATAACAAAACGATTAGAGGGCCTGCATTACCCACAGGAATATTTATGTCTCTCAAAAGAATCTTTTCAACTTCCGCTCCAGCTCAGTCTTATTGAAAAAGGTAACATTGTAGCAGACGTTACAAATCATCATGCCTTTACAGGTTATTGCCCCCTTATTTTGGCCTTATCTTCAAATTACAATACGCACAGCTCTGAAAAAATTACCATCAACTTCAGTCAGAATCCATTACCAAAAAACGGATCTTTCAAGCTTAATGCAACCATTGCAAAGCTGGAGTTAAAAAAAATAAAATCAATAAATACTGATGATGGCGATATTAACTTTTATAAAGGGGTTAATGGCGAACATCATTTCACATCTTTATTTGGCCAGGCAGCTGGTCAATTATATAACAGGCTTTATAACTATAAACCGGGTAACGTTTTTCTGGCAGGCAATTTATATAAGCAGGTACAAATAGCATATTCGCTTCCAAGAACGATTTCCCTTATTACGGTTGAAAAAAGTGGACTTTTCAACCTTTTCCCAACTGACCTCCACGGACAGGTAAGTGCCAACTATTATGTAATTTCTCTAAGGCACGGAGGCCTGGCTTGTGCTCAGGTAGAAGCTTCAAAAAAGATCTTACTGTCTGATATGAATGCCGCCGCTTTTAAAATGGTTTACAGCCTCGGAAAAAATCACATGCAACCTTTAAAGGAAGCACTTGTTTTTCCTTTTTCAGCCCTTGTGTCAAACGGGTTTCAGCTTCCTATCCCTGAAGGATCTGTCAGCTATAAAGAGCTTCAGCTTGAAAGATCTTTTGATGCAGGTATTCATAGATTATTTGTTTTTAGAATTATGACCTCAGGCCAGGTTGATAGTTCTCTCCAAACCCTTGCACACATCCACAATGTTTATGCTACCTGGCGTTTTAAACAAGGAATTCAAAATACCTTTTTTCTTCGATAATCGTGTTCTTCTTATCACACAAAAAAACCGGCAAAATCAATTGCCGGTTTTTGCATATAAAACGATCGCATTAAAAAGCCTTTTTTACTGGTTTATTTTTGATCTCGTTCAGCATTTCCTGTACAGCTCTTTCCAATTGCTGATCCTTGCCTGACAAAATCGCTTTGAAATCATTAGGCACTTTGATATCCGGCTCCAGTTGAAGATTTTCAGTAGGCCTGTTCTCCTTGCCTATTGTAGCAACCATTGGAATACCAAACACCAGGGTAGGATCTATCTGGGTTTCCCACCACACAGCCGTACCAGTACCTGGGACAGGCATGCCAATCAGTTTGCCGAGTCCGAGGCTTTTATAAGCATAAGGGAAAAGGAAAGCATCAGAATAATTGCTTTCGCTCATAACTACCGAAGAGGGTTTGGCCCATTTATTTCTTGGCTCACCGGAAGTTGGTTTTGCGCCCTGTGGAGAAAAATCGAGATATGGTTTACCGCCAAGAAAAGATACCAGGTCATCGTGCAGCCAGCCCCCGCCGTTAAATCTGGTATCAACTATCAGCGCTTCCTTATCAGCATTTTTACCAAGCACATCTTCATAAACTGTTCTGAAACTTCCATCATTCATGCCTTGCACATGTACATAACCAACCTTGCCACCGCTTAATTCATCCACTTTTTTACGCATCATTTTCACCCAACGATTATAAAGCAATCCCTGTTCTTCAACTTGGGTGATTGGTTTCAAACTTTCATCCCAACGTTCTTTGGTGGCAGGATTATAAACCGTTAGTAATACGTTTTTAGTTGCCTTTCGATTCAGTAATTTGTTCCAGTCCATATCTGCGGTGATCGTTTCACCATCAATTTTTTCAATCACAACACCCCTGGTAAGTTTTGTTTTTGCATTTAAAAAAGGACCCCCTTCCAACACCTCCATTACCTTAACACCCGGGCCATCGAAGGTTTCGTCATAAAGCAAACCAAGGCTTGCTGTGATATCAGGATTTGTAATTGCGGGTGCGTAACGTCCACCAGTATGCGAAGCGTTTAACTCGCCCAGCATCTCGCTCAGCAACTCCTGGAAATCATTATTGTTATTTATATGAGGCAGGAATTTCGCGTAGGTTTCCTTATAGAGTTTCCAGTCTACTCCCTTCATTTCCGGGTCATAAAACTTTTTCAAAACCTGGCGCCATGCATGTTCAAAAATATATTGTCTTTCCGCGGCGGTATTCAGGTTCATTTCGCCGTTCACGATCACAGGCGCAACACGACCGGCATCAGCATCGACCTTCATTATCTTGCCATCACTCACAACAAAAATGTTTTTTCCATCTTTTGAAATTTCCATACCAGCAGGACCTCCATCAAGTTTGGAAAGAATTTTTGTTTCACGCGTCCTGGTATTAGTCAGCCATAAATCATAGCCTTTTTCAACCCTCGCCAGGTAATACAATTTCTCTCCATCCGTGGATAACAAATAATCTGAAATGTTACCGGAGTTGATAGTGAGCCTGACTTTACGGTTTTCCAGGTTTTCAAATAAAGGTTTCCAGTCTTTCTCCTTTTTCGCAATAGCATCCTGCAGCGCGGTATCCTTTTTTTCCTTTTTCTCGTTTTCTTCTTTTTCTTTTAAGAGTGAAAAATCATCTTTATTCAACTTGAAACGGTCATACAATTCCTGGTCGAAAAACATGGCATAAACATCCACTTCACGTGCACCCTGGAAAGCCAGTGGCTTTTTGCCGTCACGGTCAGTAGTCCAGATGATTGCTTTTCCACTCATGGTCCATTTTGCACCGCCATCAAAAAAACCGCTTTGGGTCAGATTAATTCTTTCACCTGAACCATCAGCTTTCATCAGTGAAACTTCAGCCCTGCTCCATGCTCCCTCTGCAGAATTAAAAGCTAACCATTTGCTATCAGGTGACCAGGTAAAATACTGGTCGCCATCAGCATAAGAAAAGTTTATTCCTTTTGGTACGATGGTCCTTGATTTTTTATCAGCGATGTTATAAACCCTGATGAGATTCCTTTCTTCCAGGTAAGCGATTTCCTTTCCATCTGGTGAATAGACCGGTTGAAATTCTTCTGCTTCGGTAGTTAGCAATGGCTCTTCTTTCAATACGGTTGAAGTATAGAAATAGGGTTCTTCTTTTCTTTCAATGGTAGAACGGTAAATGTTCCAGCTATTGTTTCTTTCTGAAGCGTAGACCAATGAACGGCCATCAGGACTGAATTCAACAGTTCTTTCCTGCACCGGGGTATTGGTTATACGTTTTGTAATTCCTCCTTCTACCGAAGTCACAAATACTTCACCACGAACAATGAAGGCTATTTCTTTTCCATTAGGAGAAAGTGTTGTTTGAGTAACACCGGTATTGATCGGGATAATTTTTTCGGTATTTGTTCGGCCATCAGTGTTGATTGTTATGGCAACTTTTTTGGGTGAATCGTTTTCCTTTAATGTATAAATCGAACCGTCATAAGTAAAACAAAGCATATTGTCATTGGAACGTGTAAGATGTCTTACCGGGTTTTTTGTAAACTTCGTCACCTGTATTTCAGCAGATTTTTCTCCGACAGTTGCCTTATATATATTCTGGGTGCTGCCATTTTTTTCACTCAGGTAATAGAGCGATTTATCATCTGCAGAAAACAAAGGCTCCCGGTTTTCGCCTTCAAACCCTGAAACCTGCTGATAGTCATCTTTTTTGACATCATATAACCAGATATCCCTGGTAACTGAAGATGTATGATGTTTACGCCAGGGATCTTCGAAACCCTTCCTGTCCTGGAAAATCAGTTGATCACCTTTGTTATTGAAACGGGCAAATTCAGATCCTGCCGAAAGAAACATCACTGATCTTCCGCCTTCAACCGGCACCTTATAAAGTTTACTGAAAATATTCCTTATTGGGAACCTGGCACTGGTATAGATATCATTTCTGCCTGTGCCAAACAATACAGATTTCCCGTCGGGTGTAAAGTCGTAGGGATAGTCGTTTGCTGAATGATAGGTCAGTCGTTTTGCTTCACCTCCGTTGGAAGGCATCACGAATACATCAAAATTTCCATACCGGTCGCTGGCAAACGCAATCGATTTGCCATCCCGGCTCCAGACCGGCATATAATCATGTGCTTCATGAAGTGTTAGCGGTGTCGCTTCACCTCCGGCAGAGGCTACCTTATAGAGATCACCTTTGTAGCTGAAAACGATCGTTTTTCCGTCTGGTGAGATAGCGGGATAACGCATCCACATGGGACTGTTTTGTGACATGACAGCAGTGGCCGTCACCAATAAAAGCAGTAAGCTGGTCAGTTTTTTCATGCTGTGTTAGTTTTGACTGGTCCTTTGATAATTGACGATTCCTAAGTTAAATGATTATGGATTCCAAAAATTCAGAAATTGATAAGCGGAAGGATTTTTGATTCCGGGAATGAAAATTGAAGATGAATTGAGGCGTCAGCCATGAACCATTTGAAAATTCAATAACTTTAGACGGCCTGTTCTTCAAAACGGGGCATTTTTAAAACCAGCAGAAAAAAGCCAGTTTGTACTGCCTGACCAAAACGCGGCCAAAACAAGCCAACTTAAACAAAAAGGTACTGACCAATGAAATGCTTATTAATTAAATGAAAACCTGATTAATAAAATGAAACTCTGAGCAGGGAAGGTATCTGAAAAATCCTGAACTGTTCATCTCAATAAATCAATTATAATGGCCGTTGACAACAAAATTTTTGATGCTGCAAGAACCGGTGACACCGTATTGTTACAGCAATTGATAGCAGGTGGTGCCGAAGTTAATTGTTCGGACGCGAGGGGATATACGCCGCTAATCCTTGCTACCTATAATAATCAACCGGAGGCAGCACGCATATTGTTAGAAGCCGGAGCTGATATAAATGCCGGGGATGCAGGTGGCAACACGGCTTTGATGGGAGTAAGCTTTAAAGGTTATACTGAGCTCGCGAAATGGTTGCTCGGGAATGGCGCAGATATAAACCTCAAACATGGTAACGGCGGGACAGCGTTGATGTTTGCAACCATGTTTGGCAGAAACCAGGTTGTAAGGGTTTTGCTTGAACATGGTGCTGATGTAACAGTGACTGAAAACCGTGGCCTGACTGCTTTTGACCTTGCTGTTCAACAAGGTAACGTAGAAGCGATTGAAATCATGGAAGAATTTGCAGGCTCTTGAATAATATACTTACCAGGTACCAGTCGCAATACCATCATGTTGTTCCCTTTGATGCGGCAAACGATAAATTACTGCTATTGGATCTTACAAAGGCCAATCCCGAAATCAGTTCTGCAATAGTCAGCGATACCAATTTGTTTTCTAAATATATCAGCGGCAGGTTAAAAGCGGCCAACGCGAGATATGGTATTGGTGGATATAATGAACATCGCACGGTTTATAGCCGGAGTACGGTATTTGATGCAGGCAGATCGGGTGACGAACCAAGACGCTTACACCTTGGCACAGATATATGGGGCGAAGCAGGAACGCCGGTTTTCGCACCACTGGGTGGGATGGTTCATAGTTTTAATTATAATAATCATTTTGGAGACTATGGGGCAACAATTATTTTGTTACACCAGCTCGATGGCCTTCCTTTTTATACTTTATACGGTCATCTTAGCCTTCGCGATATTGATCACCTGTCTGAAGGTCAATATGTGGTAAGGGGTGAAGAAATTGCGCATTTCGGACCGACTGCTGAAAACGGCAACTGGCCACCCCATCTGCATTTCCAGGTGATCTATGATATGGGAACTTTCCGCGGTGATTATCCCGGTGTTTGCCGGGTGTCGGAAAAGGCAAAGTGGTTAAGCAATTCGCCTGATCCGGACGTCATTCTTCAACTTAATAAGTTTGTTTAATATAGTTGTGAGTTGTGAGTGGTGCGTGGTGAGTTGAGTTAAAGAAATAAAAAATGATAAATTTTATTTTGGAACGTTTTTTTATATTCACACACTCAGCACTAATTCACTCAAACTCACCACTGGATCCTAAATTAACGCTTTAACTAAGGCCTCCCATTCCATTTCCAGGGAGATGGTTGGGACGGGTTTGCCGGCTTTCCGGTACCAGTAGGCGGCATTGCCCGGATCGCCTTCTTTGCGATGAAGATAGGCATGGATCCATGATCCATCGTTGGAATGTATATCCTGTGCTATGTTATGAGAACCGGTCCAGTCATTTTTGCCATCGTACCATAAAGCCAGTAACAAAGGACTTATACCACCGGGAGGTGTATCTTTTTTCAGCGAGGCGATAAAATCATCGAAAGTCATAGGTTGTGGTTTAATACTTTTGATTTAATACTTGAGGTCAATTCTTGTGATTAATACTTGTGATTAATACTTGTGGTTAATACTTGTGGTCAAATCTTGTGGTCAATTCTTGTGGATTATTTCTTGTGGGTTAATATCTGAGGGTTAACATTTTTGGATCTAATATTTTCATTTAAGAGCCTTCTATTAACTGATCTGGTGAGGTACCCAACCTGTATTTACTGGTCCATTTCAATGGCTAATCAGCTCAATTGATGTAGTTTTACGATATAACAGATGGCAAATCCAAATTTAAACAACGGCAAAGAAATACTTTCTAATTCTGATAAAGAATTCGAAAATAATATCAGGCCCCAGGAAATACAGGATTTCGCGGGGCAAGGTCAGATTATTGAAAATCTGAAGATTTTTATCAAAGCGGCTAAACTACGCGGAGAAGCGCTTGATCACATTTTATTTCACGGACCCCCGGGCCTTGGAAAAACAACGCTGTCGAGGATAGTTGCAAACGAACTGGGCGTAAATATTAAAGAAACTTCAGGCCCGGTGATTGAGAAACCGGGAGACCTGGCAGGCTTGCTGACTAATCTTGAAAAACATGATGTGTTGTTTATAGATGAGATTCATCGGTTAAGCAACGTGGTGGAAGAATATCTCTATGCCGCCATGGAAGATTTTCGTTTGGATATCATGATCGATAGCGGTCCAAGCGCAAGAAGCATTCAAATCAACCTGGAGCCTTTCACATTGGTTGGGGCAACAACAAGAAGTGGGCTGTTAACTGCTCCCTTGTTATCGCGTTTTGCCATCAAATCAAGGCTTGAATATTATGATGCAATTACTTTACAGGGAATTGTATTGAGATCTGCTCAAATCCTTTCAACAAAAATCACTTCTGACGCCTCATTTGAGATCGCGCGACGTAGCCGCGGTACTCCAAGGATAGCGAATGGTTTGCTGAGAAGGGTTCGCGATTTCGCACAGGTACTGAGCAATGGAGTAATAGATATTGCCATCACTGAACATGCATTGAAGGCATTGAATGTAGACTCTCATGGTCTTGATGAAATGGATAACAAGATCCTGCAAACAATTATAGAAAAATTTAAGGGAGGTCCGGTCGGAATTACGACCATTGCAACAGCGGTAGGTGAAGAAACTGGTACGCTGGAAGAAGTTTATGAACCATTTCTAATCCAGGAAGGATTTATTAAACGTACACCACGTGGCAGAGAAGCAACGGAGAAAGCATATGCACACTTAGGTAAGATACCTGGCGCGCAAACGGGAACAACGTTATTTTAGGTATGAGTTATGAGTGATGAGTTATGAGTGAGTTGTGGAGTGTGTTAGTGATGCATGGGAACCAGGTTCCAATTTCTTAACTCACTCATAACTTATTCAAATCATAACTCACTCATAACTCATCACTCATAATTCTGTTAAGCTTGCGGCACAGGAACAACTAACCTAAACCCGTTGCCATGAATATTAACAATTTCAATTGCCGGGTCATCTTTAAGGTATTTGCGTAGTTTGGCTATATATACATCCATACTACGACCGTTGAAATAAGTATCACTTCCCCAGATTTTTTTCAGTGCCTGTTCCCTTGGCAAAAGATCGTTCAGGTGCTCGGCAAGCATTTTCAGCAATTCATTTTCTTTTGGAGACAGTGTTTGCATTTTGCCGGAATGGCTCAGCTCACGAAGTTTCGGATTAAAATGATAACTGGCAAGATCGTATTCTTTATTCTCCTGTTCGCGGTTACCTTCTTCATTTCTTTTCAGGATTGCTTTGATCTTAAGCAGAAGCACTTCACTGTCAAATGGTTTGGTAATATAATCATCTGCCCCAAGTTTATATCCCTGGATGATGTCTTCCTTCATGGTTTTTGCGCTCAGGAAAAACAATGGGATGTCTGGATCAACATCACGTATCTCTTCCGCCATGGTGAATCCGTCCATATGCGGCATCATTATATCTAGCAGGCATAAATCAAATTTTTCACGTTGAAATGCAGCCAGCCCGAGGCGGCCATCACGCTCAAGAGTAACATCAAAATCGTTCAGTTCCAGGTAATTCTTCAACACCATTCCAAGATTCTGATCATCTTCGCATAGTAAAATTTTCGGTTTTTTCCCTTCCATGTTTTTTATTTTTTATTTCTCTAACAAATAAATGTCATTAGATGTTGGGTAATCAATAAGGCTGGATAATCTTTTGTTAATAATGCACTTTATGCATCAATTTTATAACTCCTAAGTTATCGTTTAAATATTAATTTTTGTCGTTTATTTACATATATGGCACTACATGTAACTGCTGAGAACAGATTCAAAAAACTCATAGTAATAGGGGACCGGGTCCTGGTGAGGTTGACCAAAGCCAATGAAAAAACAGATAGTGGCCTGTACCTGCCTGCAGGGGTACAGGAAAAAGAAAAGGTACAACAGGGTTATGTGATCAAGACCGGGCCGGGCTATGCAATCCCCATGCCGGTTGATGACGAACCCTGGAAACACCAGGAGGACCCTGTGAAATATATCCCTTTACAGACCAGGGAAGGTGACCTTGCTATTTTTTTACTCAGTGGAGCCACCGAAGTTATGTATGAAGGGGAAAAATATTACATTGTTCCGCAAAGTGCGATCCTGATGCTGGAAAGAGAAGAAGATCTCTGAGCATTCGATACACCTGGGTAAGACACTGGCAATTGCTGCATGATTTAAGTAATAATAATTTTTATGGCTGACAAGACTGCTTTTACAGACCTGCTCAAACAGGCTTATACTTTTAAAGGTGAATCATTTCGCGCCGGCACCGCTATGCTGGATGGCGAATTAATAAAAGGTGCAGACGTCCATATTCCTTTACGTACTATGAACCGTCATGGCCTCATTGCAGGCGCTACGGGCACCGGTAAAACGAAAACTTTACAGGTTCTTGCCGAAGCACTGAGTGATGCCAGTGTGCCGGTTCTGTTGATGGATATCAAAGGTGATCTGAGTGGTATTGCTGCGCCAGGTGAGATCAGTGACAGGATTACGGAGCGGATGACCAGGATGGGGGGCGATTTTAAACCTGTTGCTTTTCCCGTGGAGCTCCTGAGCCTGAGTACGGAAAAAGGTGTTCGTTTGCGTGCTACCGTGAGTGAATTCGGCCCGGTGCTGCTTTCAAAAATACTGGGTCTCAACGATACCCAGGAAGGAGTTGTTTCCATGATCTTTAAATATTGCGATGATAATAAAATGCCTCTGCTTGACCTGAAGGATTTTATAAAGGTTCTGCAATTTGCAGGCAATGAAGGCAAGGCTGAGATTGAAAAAGAATATGGTAAGATATCCACAACTACTACCGGAACGATACTGAGAAAAGTGATAGAACTGCAGCAGCAGGGTGCCGATGTGTTTTTTGGTGAACCCAGTTTTGAAGTTGATGACCTGATGCGTATTTCGAATGACGGCCGCGGCATGATCAGCGTATTAAGGGTCACCGATATGCAGAACAGGCCAAAGCTTTTCTCGACGTTTATGTTAAGCCTTCTTGCCGAACTTTATGGTTCACTGCCTGAGGAAGGTGATATGGATAAGCCGAAACTTGTATTGTTTATTGACGAGGCACACCTGGTTTTCCAGGAGGCTACAGATGCATTGCTTCAACAGATTGAAACGGTGATCAAACTGATCCGCTCAAAAGGAGTAGGTATTTTCTTCTGCACTCAGAATCCGCAGGATGTACCGGCGCCGGTTTTAAGTCAGCTTGGTCTCAAAATACAGCATGCATTGCGTGCGTTTACGGCAGCCGACAGGAAGACTATCAAACAGGCTGCACAAAATTATCCCGAAACCACTTTCTATGACGTTGATGAATTACTGACTCAACTGGGAACAGGTGAAGCATTTATTACAGCCTTAAATGAAAAGGGTATTCCAACACCGCTGGTACATACCATGTTGGTACCACCTAGATCCAGGATGGATGTGCTGTCTGATATGGAAATTGATTCACTGGTTTCGGGATCCAAACTGGCTAAAAAATATGCTGAGGTAGAAGATACGCATAGTGCCTATGAAATATTAAACGCCAAACTGGAAGAAGCGGCACAAATCGCTTCGGAGAAAGCTGCCGAAAAAGAAGCTCAAAAAACGGTTGCAAAAAAATCTTCGGGCAGGGCTGAAAAATCAACCCTGGAAAAAGTTCTTGACAATTCGGTTACCCGCCAGATCGGGAGAACTGCAACTACAACCATCGTCAGGGGATTATTAGGAGCATTGGGGCTGGGGGGAAGAAGTTCTACGAGAAAGAAAAAAAGTTCCTGGTTCTAAAGATCTCAGTTAGATACAGTCTGTGTATTACTGGCAATGATGGATGATCAGAGAAATGATGGATGATCAGAAAAATGATGGATGATCAGAAAAATGATGGATGATGAGAAAAATAATGGATGATCAGAAAATTGACCGCATCGTTGGATGTATGTAAAAGATGATCAGGGTAAACTGATCTCATCGCGGTCGTTGATAAGAATCTTGTTTTCTGCCTGCAGAAAACTGAGGACTTTTAGCAATTTATCTTTCCGTATACCCTGGAGCAAACGAAAAAACTCATCACCGGGAATTTTCCCGTTACTAACGATCTCGGCTATGCGAAGATGTATGGTTTCAAATTCGGCTGCTGTAAGAGGCAATGATTTTTTCTTCAGGCAATTGTCGCAGATACCACAGTCCTTTATCTGTTCATCACCGAAATACAAACCTATATATGTGCTTCTGCAGTCAGAAACTGTGGTAGTAAACTCAATCATTTTGCTGATCCTTTCTTCCAGTTGTTTTTTTCTTTGTTGATATAACTCCTGGTTTATGCGAACCTGGTCTTCACGTATCCTGTCCTGGATCAGCAGGAGTTGTGGTTTATCCTTCTGGGCCTGGTAACTTACAATTCCAAAGGCCTGCAGTTTTTTAAGACCATCTTTTACCTGGTTGATGTCTGATCTTACCAGGTAAGAAAGGTTTTTCTCGAAAATGGGTACCGGTTGATCAAAGATACCTTCATAGGTTCTGAGTAAGGTTTTGATCAGTGGGGTAAGTTCAGGATTTGTATTTTCAAAATCACTAAGTGTGTTTTTGCCGCAGATGAACTGCAACCTGGCAGGCAGGAAAACCTGCTCATTAAAGCTCATCATTTCTTCCTGTTCCAGTGCTTTAAGTGCATGAATCACCAGCTGGGTGTCCAGCTTAAACTTCTTCAGAAAATCGTTCAGGTCAAAATCATAATATCTTCCTTCTCCCAGTCCGGTCGGGATCTGCAGGTAGTTAACAAGTGCCTGGTATACTTTTCTGATTTCATAGATGCCGGGAAAACGGATTTCCGGTTGCTTTTTAAGTTCATCCAGTTCTTTGGCATCATACAGTAGGACTGCATATGATTTTTTCCCATCACGCCCGGCACGGCCTGCTTCCTGGTAATAATTTTCAAGGCAATCAGGAGTGTCAGCATGAATTACCAGTCGTACATCTGGTTTGTCGATGCCCATGCCGAACGCACTTGTACAAACAATAGTCCTGGTTTCATTTTTAATCCAGCTTTCCTGTTTGCGGCTTCGGTCTTCCTGTGAAAGCCCTGCATGATAAAAGTCTGATTTGATACCCTGCATGAGCAGCAGGTCACTGATAAATTTTGTGCGCTTCCGGCTCTTGCAATAAACCAGTGAAGTGCCCGGAATTTTTTTAATTATTTCTATGATCCGGTTTATTTTTGAATCGGTGCTGAAAGCAGAATAGGAAAGATTTGGTCTTGCAAATGATTGCCTGAAAACCAGCTGTTTTTTAAACTGCAGCTGTGTACAGATATCATCCTGGACCAGGGTAGTTGCAGAAGCACTCAGGGCCAGTACGGGAACATTGGGTAATTCTTCTCTTAAGGCAGCAATACGCCGGTAAGGCGGCCGGAAATCATAACCCCATTGCGAGATACAATGCGCTTCATCTACGGCAATAAGATTTATGCTGAGAGCGGGAAGATATTCTTTGAACAATCTTGTTTCAAGCCGCTCCGGCGATACATACAAAAACTTACAGTTGCTTTGCATGGCGACTTCCAGCACATTAATCACTTCTTTGCGGCTCATTCCCGAAAAGATCGCATAGGCCGTAATCCCCCTGCGACGCAGATTTTCAACCTGGTCCTTCATCAAAGCAATCAGCGGACTGATCACAAGACATAAACCTTCGGTGGCCATGGCAGGCACCTGGAAGCAAATCGACTTCCCACCACCTGTTGGAAGTAGCGCCAATGTATCTTTGCCGCTCAGTATTGACCGTATAATCTCATCCTGCAAAGGACGGAATGAATCATAACCCCAATAATTTTTTAATACCTGGTGAATCGGTTCTGCCATGCGGAAGTAAATACTATCTTCTTAAAATTCTTATTATTAATGGATGCTCACAAGCTTAATGGATACTTATTATTAATGGGTACTCACAAGATTAATAGATACTTATTATTGATGGGTACTTACTGGATTAAGTGATACTTACAATCGTAATAAATAGCTCTGAGCTGCCTAAACTACACTACTTTCTTAACAAACAAACGAACCGAGTTAACTGCAAGTACCACATCGCTAAGACCCATTACCAGTGCACCAAAGGTTGGAGTGAGTAATCCTACCGCAGCCACAGGTATTGCCACGATGTTATAAATAAATGCCCAGAATAAGTTTTGCTTGATGGTAAGATAGGTGTGTTTGCCAAGGCCCAGTGCCAGGGGAAGATTCTTCAGCCCTTTGTTCATAAGGATAACGTCACCGGTTTCAATGGCAATCTGTGAGGCATCGGCCATAGACACACCAATGGTTGCTTTGGCAAGCGCCGGGGCATCGTTGATACCATCGCCAACCATCGCGGTCGGTGCCATTGCCGTTAATTCTCCAACAAAATCGGCCTTCTGCGCGGGACTCTGTTCTGCCATCACTTTATCTATTCCCAGTTCCTTTGCAACCAATATGGATTTTGCTTTCCGGTCACCGCTCAGCAACCAGGTTTTTATACCCTTTGATTTAAGATAACTAACAACTTGTTTTGCTTCGGGACGAATCTCGTCTTTCATATCAACCCATCCGGCAAGTTCACCGTTTATGGTTAGATAAAGATTGTGTCCATCTTCCAGCCCATCCATATCCCCATTTCCGGCTTCAACAGTTGCTGTCTTATCCGCCTTCAGATATCCACCGGAACCATGGTTCGCACCGGAACCAAGGTCCACAACGGAAACTGCGGCCGGGAGACTATCCTTCAGTTCAGGGGTAACCGAACGAATGATGTGGGTGTATGAGCCGGCCATGTATATGTTACCCTCCTTGTCTGTGGCCTGCATGCCGCTTCCTTTTATTTCTTCCACTTTAGCCCAGCGGATTTCATTTTTTGTTCTCCAGGCTGAGCTGATCGATTTGGCAATGGGGTGATTTGAATATTTTTCGATAGAAAATAAGATCCGTTTAAAAGCATCATCATCTATCCGGGTATTAAGAATTTTATAGTTGTCTATTACAAAATGCCCGGTGGTCAAAGTGCCTGTTTTATCAAAAACCACCTGCCTGATATCCTTAAATAGTTCCAGGCTCTGTGCATGACGGAACAAAACGCCATTTTTTGCGGCCCTTCCTAAACCAACCGCAATTGCTGCCGGCGTTGCAAGCCCCATTGCACAAGGGCAGGCAATTACAAGTACAGCAATACTGCGCATCAGGGGATCCGCAAAACTGCCAAGCACCAGGTAATTAATAACGAAGGTTATCAATGATATTACCAACACTACCGGTACAAAAATGGCACTGATCTTATCTGCGAGTTTCCTGATCTCCATCTTTTCTCCCTGCGCCTGATTAACAAGATTGATAATGTTGGATAGGACTGAATCCCTGGCTTCAGCGGTCACCAATACTTTCAATGTACCATCAACCACTACGCTGCCCCCTATAACTGTATCTTTTGCATGTTTCTCTACCGGGAGGCTCTCCCCGGTTATGATGGATTCATCAATACCTGCATCACCCCATAATATTTTGCCATCTGCAGGAACCTGCTCGCCGGATTTGATCAGCACCAGGTCTCCATGTTTCAGTACTGTATTTTCTACTGGGAAAATCAGCTCCTGGTGGTCACCATCAAAGGCAATCATGTTCGCCATTACCTTTTGTGAACGTGCCAGTGACCTGATGGCTCTTTGTGTTGTCTGGATTGAAACGTCTTCCAGATAATTACCAAACAAAACAAGGGTTATTATAGAAGCAGTTGTTTCATAAAACAGGTAATCCGGACCCAGGTTAAGAATAGTACCAGTAAGGCTATAAGCAAAAGATGCAACTGCGCCAATCGTAACCAGCACATTCATATTCGGATAGCCGTTGCGGATGCTTTTGATGGCAGATCTCGCAAAAAAGTCCATTCCGGCAATAAAAACAGGGAGACATAGGGCCAGCTGAACATAGGGATTCATCAACCAGTGAATATGGATCCACCGGTCAAACATGTGGAGCATCAGTGGAACCGTAAAAATAAGACAGAACAGTAACCGCTGCCTGTGATTCTTAAAAATTCGCTTGTCGGCAACTGGTGCCTCACCTTCGGTTTGAACCACCTGGTAACCCAGGGATCCTATGCCTTTGATGAGATTTGGCTTATTTGCCGCATCTTCTATCTGAAAACTCACTTCACCGTTTATCGGATTCACTTTTACCTGCTCCAATCCCTGTTTTTGCAGGTAATTATTGACCGTCAGCGCACAGTTTGAACAGGTCATTCCTTCAACTATCCATTGCACCTTTTCCATTAATACAAAGATATTCTATATTCAAGATTATTGTGAATGTTTGGATGGCGGGAAGGTACCGTTTTAACCCTTGGTAAATCTTTGATATTTTTGAACAATGGAGTTGATTTTCACCCTGGAAGAAATTGAAAACGCAGCACAAAAGTTCCGGCAGACATTTAAAGATGATAAGGTCTTTGCTTTTCATGGTAATATGGGTACGGGAAAAACAACATTTATCACCGCAATTTGCAGATCATTGGGAGTAGAAGGACCGGTTTCAAGCCCGACTTTCTCTATTATAAACGAGTATAACGCCCGTGGCTGTACCATTTATCATCTCGATCTTTACCGTCTCAAAAACAGCGATGAAGCCGTGGAGGCGGGAGTAGAAGACGTGTTATATTCCGGTGAAATCTGCCTGGTGGAATGGCCGGAAAGGGCACCCGGGATTTTTCCGGATAATACGGTAAATGTATTTCTTGAATTAATCGATCCGTCAACCCGAAAATTAATAGTAACATAGCGAATCCGGGATTAGGGAAAGATTTTAAATCGTAAATTGTAATCCCGAAATTGCTCGGGAATAAATCGTCATTGGCGCATGTCGCAACAAAAACCTGTAATCAGTACTTCTTTCAGCTACGAGACTTTAGAGGAAACTCTTGATGTAAAACCACTTGGTGCACTTTTACACATCGGCATACCCAAAGAAACCGCTTTCCAGGAAAACCGGATTGCACTTACCCCGGAGGCGGTGGGTGTACTTGTGAGTAATGGACACCAGGTGGTAATTGAGCATAATGCAGGTGAAGCCGCTCACTACCGCGATAAAGATTATAGCGAGGCAGGAGCGAGGATCGTTTATGAAAAGGCCGAAGTTTTTAAAGCGCCGATCCTGGTGAAATCGGCCCCACCCGTGGATGCCGATCTTCCTTATCTGCAAATGAACCAGGTGATCATTTCCCCGATTCATCTTTCAGCAATGAAAGCTGAATTACTCGAAAAAATGATGGAGAAAAAGATCACCGCCATTTCTTTTGAGAACCTGAAAGATGACAGCGATAGCTATCCCATAGTAAGAAGTATGAGCGAAATCGCCGGAAGTGCGGTGATGCTTATTGCTGCCCAGTATCTAAGCTCGGCTAATCATGGTAAAGGAGTTTTGCTGGGAGGGATCTCGGGTATTCCTCCAACAAAAGTGATAATTCTGGGGGCAGGGATTGTTGGTGAGTTTGCAGCACGGGCTGCACTTGCTTTGGGTGCCTCCGTGAAAGTATTTGACAATAGTGTTTATCGTCTCAAAAGACTTCAGAACAATATCGGACAACGCATGTGGACCTCCGTTATGGAACCCCGGATCCTGTCCAAACAATTAAAAACCTGTGAAGTAGCTGTAGGAGCACTTGGTTCTCAAAGTGGCAGAACCCCGGTGGTTGTTACTGAAGAGATGGTCAGTAATATGCGTCCCGGCAGCGTTGTAATAGATGTAAGTATTGACAGGGGAGGATGTTTTGATACTTCTGAAATCACTACACACGAGCAGCCCATTTTTATGAAATATGGAGTGATCCATTATTGCGTACCTAATATTCCTTCCGGTTTTGCGCGGACGGCTTCCCAGGCGATCAGTAATGTATTGATGCCGTTACTGCTTGAGGCCAGTGATGAAGGTGGCTTTGAAAGCCTGGTCTGGCACAAAGTACATCTGCGAAGCGGGATTTATTTATTCAAGGGAGCGCTGACGAATTTTCATCTTAGCCAACGCTTTGATCTGAAGTATACTGATTTAAATCTGCTGATAGCGAGCCAACGCTGAGGGTTATTTATAATCTGTAATACGTATTACATGTTCGCAAAAACCATACTCCTGGATATCATTTGAGCTTACGATGATAGTCCGGTTATTTGCAAATTCGTGAATAAGTTGCTGGTAAAGCTGTATGCCTTCGGTATCCAGGTTGGTACAGGGTTCATCCAGCAAGAGACAATCCACATCAGAAAATATTGCCTGGATAAGTTTTACCCTTTGTTTCATACCGGATGAGTAGTAGCGGATCTGTTTATTCTCAGCTGCCGTTAGTCCAGCAAGCGATATAGTATGTTTTGCTGTGATTCCTTTAAGAAATGGTTTGAATTGCTGATGAAACTGAAGGAATTCAGCCAGGGTCATCTCCTCAATAACTTCGAGATATGGGGCGGCAATGGCTATCTGCCTGAAAACATCATCAATTGAAATGGTTGAAGCGCCTTCATAGCTTATGCTACCCTCGCTGGTTACGAGTGCACCTCCTATAACCTGTAAAAGGGTGGATTTACCGGATCCGTTCGGGCCGGTAATGGCATAATGTTGACCGGCTAAAAATTGATAGTTGAAATTCCGGAAGATCCAATCGCGGTTAAAGCGTTTTCCGCAATTAGTTAACGATATCTTCATCCACACTATTTTTAGAATAGCGTTTAATGATACCCCTGTCGCTTTCCCGGATAAAAGTTACGACTTCATCACGCTCATCAGTTGCCGGAAACTCTTCTTCCAACACTTCCAGTGCCTGGCTGGTATTAAATCCCCTGTTATATATAACGCGGTAAATGTCAAGAATATGGTTTATCCTGTCAACCGTGAACCCTCTTCTCTTCAAACCTACAGAATTCACACCCGCATAACTCAAAGGAGAACGTCCGGCCTTGATATAAGGAGGTACATCTTTACCCACCAGGGAGCCACCGCTGATGAAAGCGTGCTGGCCGATTTTTACAAACTGGTGAACCGCACAAACTCCGCCTAATCCCACCCAATCACCTAATTGAACGTGCCCGGCAAGTTGTGTGTTATTACTTAACGTGCAATTGTTGCCGATATGGCAATCATGGCCAATATGACTATAAGCAAGTATCCAGCAATTATTTCCAACTACGGTTTTCCATTTGTCCGAAGTGCCACGATGAATGGTTACAAACTCGCGGATAGTGGTGTTGTCACCGATCTCAACCAAAGTATCTTCACCGGCAAACTTGCGGTCCTGGGGAATTGCGGCAATCACTGCACCCGGAAATATGCGGCAGTTGTTTCCGATTCTTGCACCTTCCATTATTGTCACGTTGCTACCTATCCACGTGCCCTCACCAATTTCAACATTCTGGTGAATCACAGTAAACGGGTCAATTTTGACATTGGTAGCCAATTTAGCGTTAGGATGGATATAGGTATGAGGGTGAATCATTTTATTTACATTCTTGAGTGGTGATGCTGAAAATTCTTTAGAGGCATCAGGCAACTGATCTCCTGTGGAGGCTGGACGAAGATCGTCATTTAAAGAGCTTTTATGGAGCGATTGACGTTTGATATAGTTTGTTATCTTATTAGAAACTAAAAAAATATAACTGACCGGCAAAAATATAATTAATTTGATAAAACCTAATAACTTAAGTTTTAACAAAATACCCTAGCAGGTCAAGAAAAACTGTTTCTAATTCCTCTTTATCACCTGGGCCATCAAATCCGCTTCAGTCGCTATCTTATTACCTATATATACGGTTCCCCTCATTTCGCATATACCTCGCCGTATTGGAGACAATAACTCCATTTTCAAAATCATAGTATCTCCGGGAACGACTTTTAACTTGAATTTACAATTATCTATTTTTAAAAAGTATGTGTCGTAATCACCGGGTGGTAAGGCGTTTATGCAAAGAATTCCACCGGTTTGTGCCAGCGCTTCGATCTGAAGTACGCCAGGCATAACCGGGTTACCCGGGAAGTGACCTACAAAAAAAGGTTCATTGTAAGTGACATTTTTTATACCAACAATATGTTTGTCAGTTAGTTCGATGATTTTATCTACGAGTAAAAAAGGGTAACGGTGGGGTAGGGTTTTTTCTATCTGCTGTAATGAATAAACTGGTGGAAGGGAAGGATTGTAAACCGGAATATCCTTCGCATTTTTATTTTTCTTAATATAATTTTTTATTTTCTTGGCAAATTCAACGTTACTTGAATGGCCGGGACGATGGGCAATGATATGTCCTTTTATGGCAAAGCCAACCAGCGCGAGGTCGCCAATTACATCCAATAATTTGTGCCTGGCAGGTTCGTTTGGATATCGAAGTTCGAGGTTATCCAGGTAACCTTCAGATTTGACATCGATTGTTTCGCGGCCAAAAGCCTTGGCCAGCCTTATCATTTCATCTTTGGTAACTGGTTTATCAACCACCACAATGGCGTTATTCAGATCTCCGCCTTTGATCAGGTTATTGTCCAGCAGCGCCTCCAGTTCATGCAAAAAACAAAAAGTGCGGCAGGGCGATATTTCAGCTTTGAATTCACGCATTGATTTCAGGCTGGCGTGCTGGGTGCCAAGAACCGGGCTGTTGAAATCAATCAGTGTGGTGATTTTATAGTCGGTTGCGGGCAACACAACCATTTCAACTCTTTTTTTCTCGTCATAATGTGTAAGATTCGTATCCAAAGTGTACCAGACCTTGGCCGCATCCTGTTCCACAACGCCTGCGTCCTCAATTATTTCCACAAAAGGTTCCGAGCTGCCATCTATTATCGGAATTTCGGGGCCGTTAAGCTCGATCAGGCAATTGTCGACTCCCATACCTACCAATGCAGCCAGGATATGTTCTACCGTGCTTATTTTCACTCCCTTATCTTCCAATGTCGTTCCCCGGGATGTATCTGTTACCAGGTCGCAATCTGCCTTTATCAACGGCTTGCCAGCAACGTCTACCCGCTGAAACTGGAAACCAAATCCTGCATTTGCCGGTTTCAGCGTCATATCAACGTTAATTCCTGTATGAAGACCTGTTCCTGAGATACTGACTGGTGAACCTAATGTATGCTGCTTGTCAGAGTTGAATAATGCGTCCATTAAAAGAAAGGAGTTACTTTTTGTTTAATTGTTTGTACCAAACCTTGAAAAGAAGTGGCAAATATAGGAAATAGTGTGCTTTCCCCCGGTTTTCAGCTCTTTTCAGTAGTTAATTGCTGAACGAGTTTTTCAAGAAGTATGAGTCGTTTTTCAAGTTCAGGAAGGTTGCGGCTAACTGCCTGGCTGCGCAAAGCACTGGTATAATCGAAAGCAGGACTGCCCGTCACTGCACTGTTCGGGACCTTGATTGATTTGCTGACCCCGCTCTGGGCATTGATGCGGGTGCCATCGGCAATTGTAATATGTCCTACAATGCCTACCTGTCCGCCTATCATTGAGTTTTTGCCGATCTTGGTACTACCGCTGATACCGCTTTGAGCCGCTATTACGGAATTCGGGCCGATTTCAACATTATGCGCAATCTGGATCAGGTTGTCAAGTTTGGCACCGGTCCTGATGAGTGTTGATCCAATGGTGGCGCGGTCGATGGTTGCGTTTGCGCCGATCTCCACAAAGTCTTCCACCACCACGTTACCTATCTGGGGTACCTTCTTAAAACTTCCATCAGACTGTGGGGCGAACCCAAAACCATCTGCTCCAAGTACGGAGCCCGCATGAATAGTTACATTTTTCCCGATAACACAGTCGTGGTATAATTTCACGCCGGGATGAATGATACAATTATCGCCCAGTTTTACATTGTTACCGATAAAAGCATGCGGATAAACTTTTACATTATTCCCGATCTCCACATCATCACCCAGATAAACAAATGCACCTATAAAAACTTGTTCCCCGATCTTAGCGGTCTTGCTGATATAAGCAGGTTGTTGTATACCTGTCAGCTGCTGTTGCATCATTTCCTGGTAAGTTGAAAGAAGCGTGGCAAAAGCAGTATAAGCATCCGGAACACGGATAAGGGTGGCGTTTATCGGTTCCCGTAATACCTGGTTTTCATTTACGATAATGATAGAAGCACTGGTGGTGTACAGGTGATCTTCATATTTAGGATTTGCGAGAAATGCAAGCTGTTCATTCTTGGCTTCTTCTATCTTGCCAAAAGAGTTAACTGCTGCATCAGGATTACCTTCTACTTTCCCGTTAATCAGAGTGGCAATTTGTATAGCTGTGAATTCCATAATTTTTTATTGTTAATTCTGGTCAGAATGGATTTTTGAGGGTCATGTTAATATCGCCATATTGATATGGCATTAACAGTTATAGTAACAAATATAATTTTTTTTCACAGGGGTAGACAGATTATGCTGTATCAGTGCATTATCTACATTTGAAATGTCTCTTACACTTCCATCTTTGAAAAGTATATTGATACTTTCTTCTGAAGGATCATAGGTGGTATTAACTGCGATGCCACCAAAAACAAAATAGTCACACTCATTTCCTGTTAAGTCAAACTTCATGCAAATCCTGCTCCTGATTTGCTGAACCCAGGTTTCATCGATGGGATCAACCTGCAATTTCACTTTTAACAATCTTCTTTCAACCAGGCTCCTGCAGAGTATTGAAAGCACTTTATCTTCATGGAAAGTCCAGTTTTTTATCGCCGCAAGCATATCGTAATCATCAAGCAGGCAGAATTTATCAAGATGTTTTTCGATGGGCGTTTCAACACCGTCGTAATGAAGAAAAAAATCGAGTACGGGAGAGCATGCCTGCACGGTTTTACCAAGGCTGATCAATTCTTTTGCGCGCTGTACAATTTTCACCAGCATTTTTTCAGCTGCCAGCACTGTCTTGTGAAGATACACCTGCCAGTACATCAACCTCCTGGAAACAAGAAATTTTTCGATGGTATAAATTCCTTTTTCTTCAACCATGAGGTCGCCATGATTTACTGTAAGCATTTTAAGGATACGGTCGTAACCGATCACACCTTCTGACACTCCAGTGAAAAAACTGTCACGGGTGAGATAATCCATCCTGTCAACATCCAACTGGCCGGATATAAGCTGATGCAAAAATGGTTTATGATAATTATTTGTAAAAATCTGTATTGCAACTTCAAGCTGCCCGTTAAATTCTTCATTAAGCACGCGCATGATCAGGATAGAAAGTGCCTCATGTGAAATTCCGGGAATGAGTATGTTTTCCAATGCATGCGAATATGGACCATGTCCAATATCATGAAGCAGGATTGCAATTTTGGCAGATACTTCTTCCTCCCTGGAGATATCAATTCCCTTGCCCTTCAATTCAGTGAGCGCATTGCACATCAGGTGATAGGCTCCCAGGGAATGATGCATGCGGCTATGAACCGCACCGGGAAACACAAGTTGTGCAAAAGCCATTTGATGGATACGTCTTAATCGCTGATAATATGGATGGGAGATAACCTTATAAATCAGTGGGTGATCTATAGTCAGGAATCCGTAAACTGGGTCATTGATGATTTTTCTTGGGTTAACCGGCATGCGCTGCTTTCAGTTTTGTTAAAATTACTGCCAATTGCAGCGATCAAAAGTACAAAGGGAAATTAGATTAAATAATTTTGTTAGCTTTCGACATACAGTTCATCTGCCTTTTTAGACAAGCCTTGGGTAATTGGTGTTCGCAATCATTCATTTTTTAAATTTTATTATGGCATTAGGAAAGATACTTTGGGTAGATGATGAAATTGAGAGCTTGCAGTCACAGATCATGTTTCTGCGAAATAAAGGTTATGAAGTTAATGCGCTGACAAATGGTTTTGACGCGGTTGATTATGTGAAGATAAATCCCGTTGATGTGGTTCTGATGGATGAAACGATGCCAGGAATTACGGGATTGGAAACACTTGCAAAAATTAAAGAGGTAAATCAGCAAATACCGGTGGTGCTGATCACAAAAAATGAAACCGAAAACCTGATGGATGATGCCATCGGTTCCCAGATAAGTGATTATCTTATTAAGCCGGTAAACCCAAACCAGGTTTTATTAAGTCTGAAAAAAATAATCGATAACAAAAGACTTGTTGCCGAAAGAACAACATCTGCCTACCAGCAACAGTTCCGTAATTTATTTATGGCGCTGAACAGTAATCCGGATCACAATGAGTGGATGGAGATTTATAAAAAGCTGGTCTACTGGGAACTGGAAATGGAAAAAAGTGATAGCCCGGAAATGCAGGAGGTCCTGCAATCTCAAAAGAGTGAAGCCAATACAGAATTCTTTAAATTTGTTTCAAAGAATTATGCAAAATGGGTAAATCCAAAAGGCGACAGCGGGCCCATCATGTCTAATACCCTTTTTAAATTTAAGGTATTGCCACATGTTGAAAAAGGTATACCAACTTTTTTCGTGTTGCTGGATAACCTGAGATTCGATCAGTGGAAAGCGATCCAGCCGATTTTTTCTGATAATTTCCGCATACATGAAGAAGATACTTTTTACAGTATACTGCCAACAGCAACACAGTATGCACGCAACTCAATTTTCGCAGGGTTGCTTCCGGTTGAAATAGAAAAGCAGTTCCCGCAACAATGGAAAAATGATGACGATGAAGGTGGTAAAAATCTGAGTGAAGAAGATTTTTTCCGCGCACAATTGAAAAGACTTAAGAGAGAGGATATAAAGTTTTCCTATACCAAGGTGGTTAATTACCAGGCAGGGCAGGATCTTGTCAATAACATGCATAACCTGTTGGGAAATGATATAAACGTGATCGTTTATAATTTTGTGGATATGATGAGTCATGCCCGTACCGAGATGGAAGTGCTTAAAGAACTTGCGGGAGATGAAATCAGTTATCGTTCAGTTACCAAAAGCTGGTTCGAGCACTCCCCGCTTCACCAGGCATTGAAAAAAGTAGCAGATAAAAAGATAAATATCATACTGGCCACAGATCATGGAAGTGTTCGTGTGAAAACGCCTACTAAGGTGATCGGTGACAAACAGACAACCACAAACCTGCGATATAAACACGGCCGGAACCTCAATTACGAACCTAAGCAGGTGCTTGCATTCCGCGATCCCAAAGAAGCCGGATTGCCGGTTCCTACTGTGAATTCCTCCTATATATTTGCCCGGGAGGATGTGTTTCTTTGCTATCCGAATAACTACAATTACTATGTGAATTATTATAAAAACAGTTTTCAGCATGGTGGGCTGAGCCTGGAAGAAATGATCGTTCCCGTAATCAGGATGACCAACAGGTAAACCAGGCTGTAAATCATAACCAGACAGTTTGCCAAGATTTTATATTAGGTACCAGGTCTTTCATAACTCATAATTCATAATTCATAATTCTCTTCAAGCTATTTTTCGTTTAAATTTGCAGGCTGACAGAGTTTATTAACAGGCTGACAGGGATCATTAAAATAAACGGATGAAATATACCCAAAACACGCTGGATAAAATAGAAAAGATACTGGATGAAGCTTCCTATGTCGTGCGCTATGAAAGGGGAACTTTTCAGAGCGGTTATTGTATACTGGAAGACAGAAAAGTTGTTGTACTGAATAAATTTTTACAGACTGAAGGCCGAATAAACACTTTGTTTGATATTATTCCACAGCTTTCAATTGACCCTGAAAGCTTTACTCCTGAAACAAGGAAACTCTATCTCGAAGTGATGAACCGCAAGCCTGAAAGCCTCAGCTGACAAATTCCAGATGAATACTCCACCACTTACAATCACGTTTTTAGGAACCGGCACAAGCGGGGGGGTACCTATGATCGGGTGTGATTGTGAAGTCTGCAGATCAACAGATAAAAAAGATAAGAGACTGAGGTCAAGCATACTCATCAGATCTCCACATACAACACTTGTTGTTGATTCAGGTCCGGATTTCCGCTACCAGATGTTGAGGGCAGATGTAAAACATCTTGATGCTATCGTTTACACGCATTCTCACAAGGATCATGTGGCTGGCCTCGATGATGTACGTGCCTATAACTTTTTTTCCGGTCAGCCGATGCCTGTATATTCAGATGAAATGACTCAACAGGTACTGATCAGGGAGTTCCCTTATGCGTTTAAGGATACCCGTTACCCCGGCGTTCCGGAGATACAGCTGAACTCTATAGCGCTTGAACCTTTTACGGTTGGCGACATACCCGTGATACCGGTACAGGTCTGGCATCTTAAGATGCCGGTGCTTGGCTATCGTTTTGGTAAGTTCACCTATATTACAGATGCGAACCGGATCGATGAATCCGAAAAACAAAAAATCAGGGGAAGCGAAGTTCTCGTGTTAAATACCCTGAGAAAACAGAAACATATCTCGCATTTCTCCCTGCAGGAAGGCATTGATCTGGCGCGCGAGCTGGATATCCCGCAGGTATGGTTCACGCACATGAGTCACCAGATGGGGAAACATGCGGATGTTTGTGCAGAGCTGCCTCCGGGGATTTCGCTTGGTTATGATATGCTGCAGATAACAGTATAATCCGGTTTTTTTCTTCCTGCTCCCGGTTATTTTTCTCATTTCTCCCAGGCTTTTAAGTTCCAGTTTCGCATATGCGCGAGACTATAAAAGAATACCTCACATTCAGTAAAAAAGAGCGGACCGGAATCCTGATTTTGTTGTCTATAATCATTATCATAGCTGTGGCTCCGTCTTTCTATAGCTCAAAAAATGTTGGATTTGGTGATAGTTCTGCTCTTCATGAGTTTAAGGACCAGATTGCTGTACTTGATGCACCTGATAACTATGGTAATGGAGTCGAATCAATATCGTCTTCAGTACCTCGCAAATACCGGAACGATGGAAAGTATCCGAACGCCAGGAAATACCCAGACAAACAATACCCTCGAGGCAATGGTGAACCGCCCAAAAATAAGGTCGTCATGTTTGATTTTGATCCTAACACCATCTCAACTTCCGGCTGGATTCAATTGGGGGTAAGCGAAAGAACAGCCATGACCATTGACAAATACAGATCGAAAGGTGGCAAATTTCGAAAAGCAGATGACATATTGCGTATTTATGGTTTGCCTGAAGAGGATAAAATGAGATTATTGCCATTCGTAAAAATAACAACAGGGGATACAAGCAAACGGAAACCTGTTGCAACTGATGATAATGATCAGCCTATAGTCCGTGGACTACAATTCAAACGAAAAGTTCCTGAAATTATCGATGTTAATACCGCTGATACCAGCGGCTGGAGTTCTTTACCAGGCATCGGGCCTGTTCTGTCACAACGCATCATAAAATACCGCGACAGGCTGGGGGGATTTTACTCCGTTGAACAGGTTGCAGAAGTATATGGTTTGCAGGACAGTGTCTATCAGAAGATCCGGCCTTTTCTGACCCGGGTAGCTGCAGTTCACAAAATTAATGTGAATGCGGCAACACCGGATATCCTGGAACAACACCCATATCTGAAAAGGCAGTTGGCCAGGGCAATTGTTGATTACCGGTCCCAACATGGCATCTTCAAAGAAATCGGCGAATTAAGGCAGGTTGTGTCAATAACTCCCGAATTGTTTGATCGTATCTCGCATTACATTGGACTTTAGGTAAAAATAAAACTAACATTTGTTAGCATTTGTCGGCTTAAATTGTTAAATTGCATTAACCATTAACCAGAGCATTAAGTTAATGGTTTAAGGTGTTAACGAATTGCACCGCCTGTCAACGATTGCTTGCCTTTTAATCATTTTCAAAGTATGAATTTTCAGTCTTCAGAGCTGACGCAGCAAGTGGCTCAGAGTACCCGTGATTTTGCATTACAGTATATAAAACCCCATGTAATGAAGTGGGACGAAGTACAGGAATTTCCTATAGATGTACTTCGTGAAATGGGGAAATTGGGATTGATGGGTGTTTTAGTTCCTGAAGAATATGGAGGTGCCGGGTTGAGTTATTTTGAATATGTAACCGTCATCCAGGAAGTCGCAAGGGTTTGTGGATCAATCGGATTAAGTGTGGCTGCGCACAATTCTCTGTGTACAGGTCATATCCTGAATTTTGGAAACCATGATCAGAAAAACAATTGGCTTCCGAAACTGGCCTCCGGTGAATGGTTGGGCGCCTGGGGTTTAACGGAACCAGGCACTGGCAGTGATGCCGGCAATATGAAAACAACAGCTGTACGTGATGGAGACAATTGGATACTAAATGGTACAAAATGCTGGATCACACATGGTATTTCTTGCAATGTTGCGGTAGTTATAGCCAGAACAGGGGAGCCAAGGAGTAAAAATAACGCTACGGCTTTCGTTGTCGAAAAAGGTACTAAAGGTTTCGCAGGCGGGAAAAAAGAGAACAAACTCGGAATGCGCGCCAGTGAAACGGCTGAAATGATCTTTGATAATTGTATTATTCCAGATAATAACCGCCTGGGTGAAGTAGGAGAGGGTTTTAAACAGTCCCTGAAGATCCTCGATGGGGGAAGAATATCAATAGCGGCACTTTCACTTGGAATCGCTAAAGGGGCATATGACGCTGCAGTAAAATATTCGAAAGAGAGATATCAGTTTGATCAACCGATTTCAAATTTCCAGGCCATCTCTTTCAAGCTTGCAGATATGGCCACTGAAATCATGGCTGCTGAACTTCTGACTATGCAAGCCTGCGATCTGAAGATCCGGGGTGAACAAATGACAAAGGAAGCTGCGATGGCTAAATATTATGCCAGTGAAGTAGCAGTAAAAGTAGCTAATGAAGCAGTGCAGGTTTTTGGAGGTTATGGATACACCAAAGATTTCCCAGTCGAAAAATTTTATAGAGACTCTAAACTTTGTACAATCGGAGAAGGTACTTCGGAGATTCAGAAATTAGTAATTGCAAGAGAAGTACTAAAAGATTAAGAAGTACTGAAATATTAAACTTTGTTTTATTGATGATTGCTTGTCATCCTAATTCCCCTGCCGGATTTCGCAGGGGTTTTTTTTGTTTCTGAATGCCGTAAATGAACATTACCTGTATCGAAATCAGACACCAATATGGCTGGATTCTACCGGAATTGATTGCATATCAACCGGTTGATAATCTGGCACTTCATTGGAATGGCAAGCATGTATCCAGGGCCTTCATGTTCTAAAACCATTAGGGCATTCATATTCTAAAACCATTACATGCTTTTTAAGAATTATCTGAAGATCGCTTTCCGGAATATTGCCAGGTCAAAAACCTTTTCAATAATTAATATCCTTGGCTTGTCTGTAGGGTTGGCTACCTGCATCATCATCACACTTTATGTACTTAATGAATTGAAATATGATGCTCATCATGTGAAAGGTGACCGTGTATACAGGATAGCCACTGAAGGTACTGAAGCCGGCGGACAATGGGCTGCCTGTCCGGCTCCGGTGGCCTGGGCATTAAAATCAGACCTGCCGGAAGTAGAGCAAGTGACACGCCTGATGACTTTTCCTGATATTGAAAAGATGTTGCTTCGTTATGAAAATGGCCATGAATCGAGGCAGTTTTTTGAACATAATGGGTACTATGTTGATTCAACTTTTTTTGAACTTTTTACTTATAACTTCAAATATGGGCAGGGAAAATCGGTACTTGATCTCCCAAATTCGATAGTAATTTCTGAGCCGATGTCTGTCCGGTTTTTCGGAAATACAGATCCGGTTGGAAAACCACTGAATATACAGACACCTTTTGGTCAGTTCAATTACACGGTTACCGCTGTATTTAGAACTGAAGGTACCAGGACGCATATCCCGGCGAATTTTTTCCTGTCGATGCATAATAATGATATGTGGAACTGGGTCCGGAATCAGACGAACTGGGCTACCAACAATGTATTTTTTACTTATGTGAAATTAAAAGAAAAGGCCGGGGCGAAATCTTTTGAAAACAAGCTGAATACTTTCTTCAAAAAACGTGCAGGATCTGACCTGAAAATGTCTGGAATTTCAAAGAGCCTGTTTATCCAACCCTTGAAGGATATTCATCTGCATTCTTCAATCGGAAATGAGCTTGAAGTAAATGGCAATATTTTATACCTCTATATTCTTGGTTCTGTCGCCATCTTCATTCTTATGATAGCTTGTATCAACTTTATGAATCTGTCGACTGCCAGATCTGAGCGAAGGGCAAAAGAAGTTGGTGTTAGAAAAGTAATGGGAGCCCGGAAAACTTCACTGATCCTGCAATTCCTGGGTGAATCTTTTATGGTTTGCCTGATGGCACTAATAGCAGCATTATTATTTACAAAAATCACTTTGCCTTTTTTTAATAATCTGTCAGGCAAGGAACTCCAGTTATCTGACAGTCCTGCACTCTTGATCGTAATTACGATACTAACTATAGTTACAGGTATTATCGCGGGCCTTTACCCTGCCTTTTATTTATCATCGTTCAGACCGGCTTCTGTGCTGAAAGGCAAGATGCTCAATAACTTCTCCTCAACTACCATAAGGAAAGGGCTGGTGGTGTTTCAATTTACCATTTCAATTTTTCTGGTAATCGGTGCAATTGTTATCTGGCAGCAATTGAATTATATGAGCAATCAGCACCTCGGCTTTGACAAATCAAGGAAGATAGTATTACCGCTGAACTATAACAACACCGACTCTTATTTTACGAGACTAAGAAATGAACTGCTGAAAAACCCTGGTATCAGGCAGGTAACAAGTGGATCAACCTACCCGGGCATCCCCAATATAAACAGCATGTTGTTTTACCGGGGCGATCGCACAGATGCGGAAGTAATAGACCTCGAGCTTTCAGCAATCAGTGATAATTACATACCAACCCTTGGATTTAAGATATTGGCAGGCAGATCATTCTCCTGGGACTTCAAAGCGGATTCAGCTTCCCTGGTCCTGAATGAATCAGCAGTCAGAAAGTTTGGTTTGCAGCCTGGTGAGGCCATCGGAAAACAGATCAGCTTTGAATTCCAGGGAATGAGTGGCACTATGAATATTGTGGGTGTCGTAGCGGATTTTCATTTCGAAGGCTTACAGAAAACGGTAAAACCTTTTGCTTTTACCACTGGTATTTTCGCAAACAAATACACCTATATGATAGCTGACCTGGCTACAAGTGACTACCAGCAGCTCATAAAAAATATTGGGGACACCTGGAAAAAACTGGATCCTGCAACGCCATTTGAGTTTTCATTCCTGGATGAAGATTTTCAACGAAACTACGAAGCCGAGAAACTGACTTCAGGAATAGTAGCTGGTTTCACAATCATTGCAATCGTGATAGCTTGCCTTGGACTATTTGGCCTGGCTGCATTTTCGGCTGAACAAAAAACAAAAGAGATCGGAATCCGAAAAGTGCTGGGAGCATCGCTGGGTGATATTTCAAGGCTGCTTTCCAGGGAATTCCTGGTGCTGGTAATCGTGGGTATTCTCATCGCTTCGCCGATTGCCTGGTATGTGATGAATCGCTGGCTTAACAGCTTTGCATATAAGATAACCCTGAGCTGGCAGGTCTTTGCAATAGCCGGATCGATAGCTATCGTAATTGCTTTGCTTACGGTGAGTTCCCAGGCAATACGAGCCGGGTTGGCTAATCCGGTCAAAAGCCTGAGAAATGAATAAACCAGGTATTAGTCCAGGAAATCGTTATCATCTTTCGGTTTGTATTTATCAAACAGCTTATCAATGGCTCCGCTAAACATAGGAAACTTTTCTTTGGTGAAATCCTTGACAATGCCAATGGCTGCATAAGCCTGTTCTTCAGTTAAACCGGCTGCTTTTAAACGTTCTACCAGATCTTGCATATTTGAAAAGTTTTATAGATGTAATACGTATTAATAAATTAAAGGTATCAATGATTGGTTGCATAAAATCCAGTCGGATCACTCTACTGAAATGATTTTATTGTCAACTGAAATGATGTTATTGATGATGACAATAAAAATTTGACGATGTGACAACAAAAAACCGGGCTTTGCCCGGTTTTTTGAATTATATATAACATCTAAAGTGGAATTAAATCCAGGAATCAAATTCCGGCTTAAGCTACCTTGAGCAGACTCATTTTGCTGTGATCAAACTTATCGCGTGCGTACTGGATATTCACATTGAAAGCAGTCTGTTTGGTTGAAGGCATTTCAAACATAGCATCAGTGAGAATACTTTCGCAGATACTTCTAAGGCCTCTTGCTCCCAGTTTATATTCAAGCGCTTTGCTTACCATGAAATCAAGAACTTCTTCTTCAATGGTTAATTGAATTCCTTCCAGCTCAAATAATTTCCGGTATTGTTTGTATAAGGCATTTTTTGGTTCCGTAAGAATCGAACGAAGTGTTGACTTGTCAAGCGGATTCAAATGCGTTACAACAGGCAAACGGCCCAACAGTTCCGGGATCAATCCAAAACTTTTCAGATCCGTTGCGTTGATATACTGAAGCAGGTTTTTCTTCATACTTTCCTGCAGCTCTTTATTCACATTGAAACCAATTGAATTGGTATTAACCCGTCTCGCTATTACTTTATCTATACCATCAAATGCACCACCACAGATGAACAGGATATTCTGTGTGTTGATCTTGATAAGTTTTTGCTCAGGATGTTTACGGCCGCCTTGTGGTGGTACCAACACATCAGTACCTTCCAATAATTTCAACAGACCTTGTTGTACTCCTTCACCACTTACATCCCGGGTAATTGAAGGGTTGTCACCTTTGCGGGCGATCTTATCAATCTCATCAATATAAACTATACCCCTTTCCGCCGCGGTAACATCGTAGTTACAAACCTGCAGGAGCCTGGTGAGAATGCTTTCCACGTCTTCACCAACATATCCGGCTTCTGTAAACACCGTAGCGTCAACGATCGCAAACGGAACGTTCAGCAATTTAGCTATGGTTTTTGCAAGCAGGGTTTTGCCGGTACCGGTTTCACCCACCATTACGATGTTGCTTTTTTCTATTTCGATATCGTTATCAGCCGGTTTTTGCTGTAATCTTTTATAATGATTGTATACTGCCACGGCAAGTACACGTTTAGCCTCGTCCTGCCCTATTATGTATTCGTCCAGGAATCGTTTAACTTCCACTGGTTTTTTTACATTGAGCTTGAACTGGGAGGCAGATGTTGAGTTGTCGTTCCTGATCATTAGCTCCTGCTCAATGATTTCACGTGCATGCTCAACACAATTCTCACAGATATGACCTTCCTGCCCGGCGATAAGAATCTTTACTTCGTCACGGCTTCGGCCACAAAAGGAACAATGTAATGTTGTTTTTGCCATTTTATTCAGTCTGATTGCAAAGGTATCCAACAAATTGGATTATACTACCAATTTCTCAGGATATATTGCTTAGGGCCAGCTATTAAGCCAGCCATTTCAATACAAAATTATAATTTCTCAACTAATTGATCTACAATGCCGTAGTCAATTGCCTCTTTAGCGTCCATCCAATAATCACGATCAAAATCTTTCATGATCTGTTCGGGCTTTTTTCCGCAGTTCGAGGCGAGGATGCGGGCGCCGATTTCCTTTACACGTTTTGTTTGTTTTGCCTGGATTTCAAGGTCAACAGAAACTCCCTGGATATAACCACCGAGACTGGGCTGGTGAATCATCACTTCGCCATGTGGGTAGATAAATCTTTTACCCTTTACGCCACCGCTTAGCAGGATAGAACCCATAGAAGCTGCCAGGCCCATACAAATGGTGCTTACCGGGCTCTTAAGCATACGCATAGTGTCATAAATAACCATACCACTGGTTACAACACCCCCCGGGCTGTTAATAAAAAATTTTATCTCTTCACCTGGCTTGTCAGCATCCAGCAACAAAAGTTTGGTCGTAACATCTTTTGCAGATTTATCATCCACTACACCCCATAAATACACAGCACGATTCTGAAAGAAATATTTTTCCAGTTTCTTGGCATACATCGCCGCTTCCACGCCTTTATCCTTTACAGGTTTTTCTTCCGGTTCGTCATCATCATCTCCATTATCATTGACCAGGGGTTTCAATAAATATTGTGAATTAATATTCATAAGTTTTACTTTGATAAATTTAATAAGTCAATTAATCTTTCTTATCCTTTCTTGGGTTGGTCACCAATACCTCATCTACAAGACCGTATTCTTTGGCTTCATCAGATGTAAGCCAGTAATCACGGTCGCAATCCTTTTCAACCTGTTTAAGCGTTTTGCCGGTATGATTGGAAATGATATCGTACAGATTCTTTTTGATCTTTTTTATTTCTGCAACAGTTATTTCTATATCACTTGCCTGTCCGCCGATTGCACCACTTGGCTGGTGAAGCATCACACGGCTATGCTTAAGCGCTGTCCTCTTACCGGCTGCTCCGGCAGTCAGTAGAACAGCACCCATAGAGGCAGCCATACCAATACAGATAGTAGATACATCGGGTGTAACATACTGCATTGTATCGTATACGCCCAGACCTGAATAAACACTGCCACCGGGGCTGTTTATATACATCTGGATATCGCGTTGACGGTCGGTACTGTCGAGGAATAACAACTGGGCAGTGACAATGTTGGCAACTTCGTCGTTGATCGGGTATCCCAGAAAGATAATACGATCCATCATCAAACGGCTATACACATCCATAACCGCAATATTCATTGGTCTTTCCTCAATGATATTAGGAGTCAGGTTAGTGATCATGTGTTTGTTGTAAGCGTTCAATGTATTACTGGAGATCCCGCGGTGTTTAACCGCGTAGTTTTCAAATTCTTTTCCTAAATGCATATGATATTGTTAATGAGTAATTTTTAATAGTGACCGGCAATTTAAGCCATTGTAGGAAACCAAATACCATGCAAAATAAAAAAACGGACAAATTGGCGCACCTGGCAAAGAAAACCGGCATAAAAAGCAGCCAAACGGCTAGCCTTTCATGCCGGTCAAACTTTATAGTTGATTCGCAGAAATTTTACTCGCAACTCAATAACCGGAACAGATTTGTATTAATGCTGATGATGCTGATGTTTTGCTGTTTCTTTTGCAAAATCATCCACGCTGATCTCCTGTTCTACGGCATTAACTTTCTGATCTGCAAAACTGAATACTTTGTCAGTCTGTATACGGTGATATGCATCCTCTACAAATTTCTTATCCTGCATCATTTTGTTAACATATTCGGTTATCCAGGGTTGTTCTGCATCGCCAATATTCATTCCCATATAACCGAAAAGCTGTTGTTTGGCAAAAGCCTTAAGATCTTCCGGAAGCACTTCAATATTATTCTCGCGAACAATTTTATCGATAATCAGTGTCCACTTCAACTGGTTTACAAAAGAAGGAAATTCAGCTTCAACTTCTTCTTCACTTTTTTTCTTCTCTTCGTTGGTCTGCATCCATTTTTTCAGGAAACTTTCCGGGAAGCTGATATTGGTATGATCAAGTAAAACGTGATAAATCTCATGCTGAAGGTGATTACGGCTCTGCGTCTCCCAATAAGATTCAATATCTTTCTTTATTTCAGCACGGAATTCTTCTTCAGTAGTGATAGTCTTTCCTGGCAAAGCCACCTTGTAGAATTCTTCATTCAGTTCTGATTTCTCAACATATCCTACCTTGGTTATATCAAGGCGAAATTGTTTTTCCGCAGCTGCGGAATCGTTTTTGTCCAGGCCAAGATCGCTGATGATCCATTCTCTTTCTTTTGGTTCAAAAACCTGTGAAAGCTGGATATTAATAGTGTCGCCGGTCTTTTTGTCCATCAGGTTCGGGCGGAAACTTTCTGAAAAATATTTAACAAGAAGTGAGTTGTCTTTTTTGATACCGCCTTCTATTTCTTTGCCATCAGCATCAATTTCTGTGAAGGTAAGGTTCAGCACATTTTCATCACCGGTCACTGATTCAGGATCGGTCATTTTACCGTTTCTGAGACGTAAGCGCTCAATTTCATCATTGATCATTTCTTCGGTCACAATCACCTTGTAACGGGTGAGTGGCTCAGTTCCGAGATCAGGTAACTGGAATTCGGGTTTCAGGCCGACCTCAAAGGCAAAAGCATATTCGTCCGGTTTATTCATGTCTATCTGGTGCGCGTCATTTTCAGATAGCGGAAGGGGCTGGGCGAAGATTTCCAGCTTTTCAGATGTCATGAAAGTATTGAGCTCCTTTTCAACGGTTCTCAGCACTTCTTCTGTAAATACAGCGGGTCCATGCATCTTTTTGATCATACCGGCCGGAACCATTCCTTTACGGAAGCCCGGGATATTTGCAGATTTGCTGTAGGTTTTTAGTGCTTTTTCAAAAGAAGGCAGATAATCATTGGTGCCTACTTTCACGGTGATTTTGTCATTCAGCAGACCAATATTCTCTCTTGTTACTGTTGCCATATGTAGTTATTTGAAAATGTACCCAAATTTTATTTTGGGGTGCAAAGGTAAGAATACCGTTGAATATTTTCAGATCGAATATTTTAACTTTTATTAAGCGTTTTGAGCCTGTTCAGCTATCATGCAGTACCAATAAGGGGATCTTTGTTTGATAGGCCATTTCAGTAGTGTGAATCTTATTGAACAATCTTTCAAAAAAAGTATGTTTATGAGCTACCATCACCAGCATCTGAACATCATGCTGAGCGACATAGTTGTTGATACCATGGGTGATTGATTCATCGGTAATGATGGTAAACTCATGCTGAATTGAGCCAAGCAACCCGGAAATAATATTTTTTGAAAGGATTTCTCTTTCACTGTTTTCTGTAACGCCCCCCTTCCGGATATGAACTATATGCAACTTCGCCTGGAACATTTCCGATATTTCCAGTAAGGATCTGAATAGGTTCCTGGAAGAAGAATAACTGAAGTCGCTGGCGTAAACAATTTGCTTTACCGGGTTGAATAAAGCATTATGCGGCACAACTAAAACGGGCGTTTTTGCTTTTCTGACCACGCTTGCAGATGTGTTACCAATTAATTTATCGAGTCCGCCGGCCCCACGCATACCAATTACAATCATGTCTGCATTAGATTCCACGGCTGCAAGGGTAATTTCATCCGATGGCATTCCAATCTGTACCTGGACCCCGACTTCCACGCCAAAATTTTCGTGTAATACCGCCGCTTCCCGCCGTATCATCTGTTCATTTTCAGTCTGAAGCTCATTTACAGAAATCATAACATAGGGAACTTCAGTAACCGGTGTCGGCATCATGTAAGCGTGGAACAATATCAATCTTGCTTTAAATGCTTTTGCAAGTGATGCCGCATAAATACTCGCGGTTCTTGATGAAGGGGAAAAGTCGATTGGAACAAGTAGTGTATCCATAACCGTAGTTTTATTAAAGTTACAAATATAAAACGGCCCCGGTTACTCACCGGGGCCGTTTGTGCGCATGGAGGGACTCGAACCCCCACGGATCACTCCACCAGATCCTAAGTCTGGCGCGGCTACCAATTACGCCACATGCGCAATCTGTAATCGGATCCATCCTTAAAAGTCAGCAGGACTTTCCTTTAAGGTTTGCAAAAGTAGGAGTTTTAATAGAAATAGAGAAAACACTTTCTTTTTTGTAAATTCGTAGAGATAAAAAGATGAATGGATACAGTTGCTGCAATACCCAAATATAACCTGAACGAAGAGCAGGAAAAGAAGTTGATTTTGCGTGAGTACCGGGCATTGCTTCGGGGATTAAAACCTAAATTAAAACCGGGAGATAAAGAACTGGTGCGGGTTGCATTTGAGATGGCTGCCGAAGCCCATGTTACCACGCGCCGTAAAAGTGGTGAGCCATATATTCTGCATCCACTTGCTGTCGCGCGTATTTGTATAGAGGAGATTGGCCTTGGTGTGCGGTCAACAATCTGCGCCTTGCTGCATGATACCGTTGAGGATACAGATATAACTTTAAGAGATATCGAGCGCGAGTTCGGCTCCGAAATCGCCCGTATCGTTGATGGTCTTACAAAGATTTCAAATGTTATTGATGTAAATGCTTCCCAGCAGGCAGAAAACTTTAAAAAAATTCTCCTCACATTAACTGATGATCCGAGAGTGATTCTCATCAAACTGGCAGATCGTCTGCATAACATGCGGACCATGGACAGCATGAAAAGAGAGAAGCAACTCAAGATCTCCTCAGAAACTGTTTATGTTTATGCACCCCTTGCTCACCGCATGGGTTTATATAATATCAAAACGGAGATGGAAGATCTTTCCATGAAGTACCTCGAGCCGGAAGAGTATAAAGAGATAGCAAGAAAACTGGCAGAAACAAAAAGAGAAAGATCGCGCTATATCAATGAATTCGTAAAACCGATCAAAGAAAAACTTGAAAAAGGAAATTTTCAGTTTGAATTATACGGACGCCCTAAAAGCATACATTCTATCTGGAATAAAATGCGAAAAAAAGGAGTGGCCTTTGAAGAAGTTTATGATCTGTTTGCCATCCGGGTTATTCTGAACTCGCCCCAGGAACGTGAAAAAGAAGATTGCTGGAAGGTGTATTCACTGATCACGGATGAATATACCCCGGCACCCGAACGCCTGCGCGACTGGTTAAGCAATCCCAAAGCAAACGGGTACGAAGCCCTGCATACCACGGTTATGGGTCCCCAGGGGAAATGGGTGGAAGTTCAGATCCGGACCAAAAGAATGAATGAAATCGCTGAAAAGGGGTTGGCAGCTCACTGGAAGTATAAAGAAGGTACAACCGATGAAAGCCGGTTTGATAAATGGTTTCACCAGATCCGGGAGATGCTGAACAATCCGGATACGGATACGGTAGATTTCCTCCAGGATTTTAAAACAAGTTTTCTTGCCGAAGAGATCTATGTCTACACGCCCAAAGGTGATGTAAAGATGCTGCCAGTCGGTTCTACTGCGCTGGATTTTGCTTTCGCCATCCATACAATGGTCGGATCCCAATGTATTGGTGCCAAATTGAATCACAAACTGGTTCCTATCAGTCATAAACTTCGCAGCGGTGACCAGGTTGAAATTATTACTTCAGCCAAACAAAAACCAAACGAAGACTGGCTAAAGCTGGTTGTTACCGCAAAGGCAAAAACCAAGATCAAGGATTCGCTGAAAGAAGAAAAAAGGAAGGTGGCCGATGATGGAAAATACATGCTGCAAAAAAAGCTGGAAAACTTTGGTGCTGCCTACAATCAGCACAATGTTGATATCCTCACGGCTTACTATAAACTGCCTTCTCCACTCGATCTGTATTACCAGATCTCGGTGAAAACCATTGACCTGAAAGAATTGCAGGAATTCCAGCTGCTGGGCGATAAACTTGAACCGCCAAAACCGGTCCGGATTATCCAGGAAATAAAAACAGAAAGTGCGGCCCATGCTGCGATGGCGAAAAAAGATGCTGAACTTATCATTTTTGGTGAAAGCAGTGACCGGATTGTTTATAATCTTGCGAACTGCTGTAAGCCGATACCCGGTGATGACGTATTTGGTTTTGTAACCACTGGGAAGGGGCTTACCATTCATCGTACCAATTGCCCGAATGCCGCCAAGCTAATGGCGAATTACGGTCACCGTGTGGTCAAAACAAAATGGGCTAAAAACAAGGAAATTTCCTTTCTCACCGGTCTTAAAATTGTTGGTCTGGATGATGTCGGCGTGATTCATAAAATTACCAACCTTATTTCCGGCGAACTCAAGATCAACATCAATGCTATGACCATTGAGGCCAAGGAAGGTTTGTTTTTCGGCAATGTCAGGATATATGTTCATGACAAGGAAGAGCTTGATGAGCTTGTGATCCGGTTAAAAAAACTTCCCGGAATCGAAACAGTCGACCGTTATGATACCGAATCACCATAATGCAACCTATGGCTGTAAAATGCCTTCCGCATATTAACCTAATCTACCTATTTTTGCCGCTCTTCAAGCAAAACTTAAAAGCAAATCAATGGTTGATGTATTATTAGGTCTTCAGTGGGGCGACGAAGGCAAAGGTAAGATAGTGGATTTTTTTGCGCCTCAATACGACGTTATCGCACGCTTCCAGGGCGGGCCGAATGCAGGTCATACTTTATACGTGAACGACAAGAAGATTGTTCTTCACCAGATACCTTCAGGCATTTTTCACGAGAACACGATAAATCTAATTGGCAATGGTGTGGTTCTTGACCCCGTCACCCTGAAAAGGGAATGCGAATCAGTAAAAGCGTTTGGTGTTAACTACAGCAAAAATCTTTATATAGCCCAGCGCACACATGTGATTTTACCTACTCACCGCGCGCTCGACAAAGCTTCAGAACTTATAAAGGGCAGTGAAAAGATAGGCTCTACTCTAAAGGGTATCGGGCCGGCTTATATGGATAAGACCGGTCGCAATGGATTAAGAGTAGGTGATTTGTTTGATAAAACTTTTACGACCCAGTATATCAAGCTCAGACTGAAACATCAGAAATTGCTTGATAGTATGAATTTTCATGAAGACATTTCTGCCTGGGAAGAAGAATTTTTTGAGGCAGTGGAGTTCATGAAGGAATTTAAAATTGTAAATGGCGAGTATTTTATCAACGAAAAAATAAAGCAGGGAAAACGAGTGCTGGCAGAAGGGGCACAGGGTTCTATGCTTGATGTTGATTTCGGTACTTTCCCTTATGTCACCTCATCTAATACTATCTCCGCAGGGGTTTGTACAGGCCTGGGAATTGCACCGCAACATATTAAGGAAGTGATCGGTGTTACCAAGGCATATTGCACCAGGGTGGGTGGAGGACCTTTCCCCACCGAACTTCATGATGCCACAGGTGAAGAGCTGAGGAAAATTGGTGCCGAATTTGGGGCAACTACAGGCAGGCCACGCAGATGTGGCTGGATCGACCTGGTAGCATTGAATTTCGCCTGCATGATAAATGGCGTTACCAGCCTGGTGATGACAAAAGCCGACGTGCTTGATGCATTTGAAGAACTAAAGGTGTGCACAGCCTATAATATCAACGGTAAACAGACAAAAGAAGTCCCTTTCCAGATGACCAGGCTCAAAATTGAACCCGAATTGCAGTCGTTCAAAGGATGGAGCAAAGACATCACAGCCCTAAAATCAACTAATGAATTGCCAGGAGAAATGTCTCAATATGTGGACTTTATCAATAAATATCTCGGGGTAAATATTCACTATATCTCTAATGGACCGGGCAGGGATCAATTAATAAAAATTCACTAACTTGATTAGATAAAATTGTTGAAACAGAAAGGTGGTTTCTTAAAAAAAATGCCGCAGAAAAATATTTAAAGAAAAGTTTGGCGAATTAAAAACTTCGCTGAAATTTTACAGTAATCTTATTATTGCAATTGGATTAAGAACAAAAGAAACCCGGGCTTTTCAATTGATCCAATTTTAATTTATTAAATGAAAAATCTTTAACCCCCGGTAAATCTTACCAGACTATGGCCACAAAATCTGACAAAGACAAAAAGACCGGCGGTGCACCAAAGTCTTCTAAGGAAGTTCTTAAGAAAGATGCATCTAAGCCGAAGAAACAAACAGAGGATGATGAGGATGATGAGTTGAGTGATGATGAGGAGCTGGAAACTCCGAAGGCTGCAGCCAAGAAATCGGCAAAAGGCAGTACTGCGAAGAAAAAAGACGCAGATGAAGAGGATGATGATGAAGATGATGCGGCTGACGAACCAGATGATTGGGAAAAACCAGAAGAAGAAGAAAACTGGGATCCTGACTTCGAAGAGTTTGACCTGCCAAAGTCAAAGGTTAAAAAAACGGGTGGTACTACCGGGGCTGGCAAAAAAGCAGGTAAGGGTGAGGAAGACGATGACCTTAGCGTGGATGAAGAGTTTAAGGACCTTGACCTCTTCAATGACCGTGGCTTTGACGATGACGATGATGATTACTGATTATCACGCAGCCGAAAATCATCAGGTTGATTTTGTGGTAGCGTTCCAACTAACTAAGTGAACAGAACTTTCGTTTCATTTCCTATACAGGACTTCGACAACACAAAACAACAAATGTTGAACTGGGCAAACCGATTCAACATTTGTTGTTTTTTGGATAACAATGGTTATCAATCCGGTCATCATAAGATAGAATGCCTGCTGGGTGTGGGCGCTGTTCAATCCTTATCAGCTGCTGCTGGTAATGCATTGGACCAACTTCAGAAATTCGGATCTCAACACAAAGACTGGCTATTCGGACATCTCGGTTATGATTTGAAAAATGAGACCGAACATTTGAGTTCTTCCCATCCGGATAAGATCAATTTCCCTGACTTGTTTTTTTTTGTACCTGAGATAGTTGTCGAGCTAACGGCTAACACTATGCGAATTGGTTCTATTGGTGTCAAAGCTGATTCAGTATATAGAGAAATCATCAGTATTCGGTTAACGGATAAAAAGGGTAAAGCTGAAACAGTCAGCGAATCGCATAAAGGAATCGGGATCCGTGAGCGTTATACAAGGGATGAATATCTGCAGACGATAAATCTTCTTAAACAACATATACTAAGGGGCGACTGTTATGAAATCAATTTTTGCCAGGAGTTTTATGCTGAAGATATCACCATCGACCCGGTAGAGATTTTTTTAAAATTGAGCCGGCTTTCCCCTAACCCGTTTTCAGCATTTTATAAACTCGATGATAAATATCTTATTTGTGCAAGTCCAGAACGTTATCTCAAAAAAGATGGGCTCAAAGTTATCTCACAACCAATCAAAGGCACGCTAAAACGTACAGGCAATGATGCTGAAGCTGATTCAGCCAATCAGCAACGGTTATCCGAAAGTGCTAAGGACAGGTCCGAAAACGTGATGGTCGTCGACCTGGTACGAAATGATCTTTCCCGCATCTGCATAGAAGGATCAGTGGTGGTGGATGAACTGTTCGGGGTTTACAATTTCCCCCAGGTTTACCAGATGATCTCCACTGTGAGCGGAGAATTAAAGTCTGAATCGGACTGGGTTGAAGTTATCAGGGCAACTTTCCCGATGGGATCCATGACCGGCGCACCAAAGCAAAATGTACTCCGGCTCATTGAAAAATATGAGCGCACGAAGCGTGGCATATTCTCCGGTGCGATTGGCTATATCAATCCTGAAAAAGACTTTGATTTCAATGTGGTGATCCGTAGCCTGATCTATAACCGTTCTGGCCGGTATCTGTCATTTCCGGCAGGTTCAGGAATTACTTTCTACAGCGATCCGGAAGCTGAATATGAAGAGTGCCTTGTAAAAGTGGCGGCTATCCGTGACATACTTCAATAAATCGCCACAAAATATTACCGGAAAAGCTAAATGCCCTTAAAGTCGGGAAAATAAAAAGCAAAAAGTAAACACAAAAAAAGGGAACCATAAATATGATTCCCTGTTGATTGTATTAAGAGTTTGAAGGCTATCTTCCTGCGTCGCTTCTAACGGTCATCACCGTGTTGGAGTTTAACAATGATTGCACCGAATCATTCAGGATATTATACTTGTTGGCGTTAAAGAGTTCCATTTTGTCTGCAGGCAGTTTAAGTTCATAAACATTGTCACTGCTTGACATTTTTTTGTCGAATTCAGGATTGTAACGAAGAAAATCTTCGTGGCTCATCATGATATTTTTTGAAATCATTTCAGAGCGATACTTACCGGATACGATCAGTGTTTTTGCGTTTGCTTTCTCTTTATTTGTAATCTTCCGGTTAAGTAAATAGGTGGCTGTAACACCTATTTGTTTTTTTGCTTCCGCATTGGTAAGTGTAGTTACTCCTCCGGAGCCTTCAAATATATAATGAGTTCCAATAAATTTTTTAACGTGGGTTCTCGATTCAGCTGGCAGGAAATTCTGTAATTTCCAGAAGTTACGGCTTCCACCGCTCTTTTTAATGGCGCTGTATACATTACCAGGACCACCATTATAAGCGGCTATCACCAATAACCAGTCACCAAATTCTTTATAAAGATCAATCAGGTATTTAGAAGCGGCGTGGGTGCTTTTTTTATAATCATATCTGTCATCCCTGGATTTGTTAACGGTAAGTCCAAGTTCACGGGCGGTAACCGGCATCAGCTGCCACGGTCCACATGCTCCGGCCCATGATTTTGCCTTGATTTTTAACTGGGATTCGATAAAGGCAAGGTATTTCAGTTCAAGCGGTAATCCATATTGAGAAAGAATACCTTCAATAGTTTTGAAGTAGGGGGTACAGGAGGTCTTCATGGAAAGGAGATCATCAGAGTTCTTCTCCATATAATCTTCCACGAATTCAACCGCCCGTGCATTTAAAAGAATGCCGGACCTGGTATCTTTCTCGAAAAGATCTTCGAAGCCTTCAGTAGAAACAGTAGTATCAAATTTACCAGGCGACTGTATAGTATCCTTAAGGATAATAGTTTTTACAGGTGGTGTTTTTTTTGATACTGCCTTGGCCGGGGTCTTTTTTGCTGAACTTGTTTTCTTTGTGACTGAAGTTTTTGAAGAAGAAGGTTTCTTCTTTTTGTCTTCATCATTTGCAGATACCAGATTCAGAATTCCGAGGCTCAAAATGGCGAGCAGAAATAATTTTTGTTTCATCATCATTTTAATTTGCTCAACAAAGCCGACGCTCAGGTATGGATTAAAAGGGATGATTTCTTATAGGACGATAGGAAAGAAATGCATAGGATAATTGGTGGAAAATCAGCACAGAAGGTAAAAAACCGGGGTCGAATGGTTAGGGTCTTTCATTGCCGGTTGATCTGTACAACTGCATCCATTGGTGTGATAGCTGCAGTAAAGATAATTCGCAAAATCGGTTTGTCATAGCTTGTACGCCAAATGGTAAGCCATTACTGTGCCAAAAAAGCGGGATGGAAATTCCGGGAAGGCCTGTTAAATTGGAAAAGACTGTAAAAATGTCAGCCAGGTACATGGCGATGGGATCGTCTGTTTTCTCACCTGCTGAAAATGCCGTAGTAGGGGAGGTTGGTAGAAGTAACACGTCAAACTCGTTGAAAACCATGTCGGTTTTCTGAACGAGGAGCTGTCTTACCTGCTGGGCTTTGGTGAAATATGCGTCGAAATAGCCGGCACTGAGCACAAAGGTTCCCAACATGATCCGACGTTTAACTTCTCTGCCAAAACCATCAGATCTGGTTTTTTTATAAAGGTCCGTTAAATCGTTATTTTTATCCACATTACGATATCCATACTTGATTCCATCGAATCTGGATAGGTTGGATGAGGCCTCAGCTGTTGTAAGCACATAATAGGCGGGAACAATATAATCCAGGTATTCAAAACTCACGGGCTCTACCTGGTGCCCATCCGCTTTTAAACGGTCGATCAGGGAAAATATTGATTTTTTTATTTCAGGATCTAAAGCATTGCTGTTCAACGCTTCATCAAAGTAAGCGATACGAAGCATCTTATTGGGAGCCTCTGTTATTGCCCCAGGACTGAAGTCGATTTTCTCCGGGGAAACGGTACTGTCAAAATCATCCGGACCCGAAATCACATCCAGGACCAGGGCAGTATCGGGTATATTGTTGGCGAAGATTCCGATTTGATCGAAGGATGAAGCATAGGCAATCAATCCATAACGGGAAATGGTTCCATAAGTGGGTTTCAGTCCGACTATGCCGCAAAAATCTGCCGGCTGCCGGACGGATCCGCCTGTATCGCTACCAAGGCTCACCATGCACAAGCCAGCCTGCACGGCCACCGCAGAACCCCCTGAGGAACCGCCAGGTACGCGGGTTTCATCAATAGCATTCAGCACCCTGCCATAACAGGAGTTCTCGTTGGTTGAACCCATGGCAAATTCATCGCAGTTGGCATTACCTATAATTATGGCGCCTTCTTCAATCAATTTATTAACAGCAGTCGCATTGTAGATGGATGTAAAACCAGCCAGGATTTTCGATGCGGCAGTTACACGGTGATCTTTGTAACAGATTACATCTTTTAAAGCGATTACGACTCCATGTAGCTTACCTATTGGTTTGTTTTCCAGCAATTGGCGGTCGAGGAAATCAGCACGTTCAAGCGCTTCCTGTTTATACACTTCAACAAAGGCATTCAGGTGTTTTTTAGCTTCTATCTGAAATAAAAAATGTTGAACAGTACTCACACAAGTGGCAGTACCATTCAACAATTCCGTATGATATTGTGCGATCGATTCGAATTTCACCAAAACATGGACCGGCGGGTTAAATAGCAGATAGTTAAGAATTTATCAGCTTATAACCGGTGTCCGCGAAGGTAACAAAAGAATTAATTCTGAGATGGAGAAGAAGTAGACGTTGTTTGCTTTTCTTTTTCACTCATACCTTCTTCGATCTCTTTCTTCACATTGGTTTTCGCGTCATTGAACTCACGGATACCACGACCGATACCTCTCATAAACTCAGGTATTTTACGACCACCAAAGAGAATTAACACAGCTAATACAATGAGGATCCACTCAGTACCGCCGGGCATTGAGATCATCAGGAAGTTGGAATTTAAGATAGACATGATACTGATTTTTTTATTAAGTATAGATACAGTTACGAAATTACAGCTTTTTGCGATCTAATAACGTTAATTGAATTGGCTAATTGCCAAATGAAATCAATAAAGATGAACGGTACTATAAAACTATTATTGTTATGTAAATAAACGGTGGGTTCAATAAAAAAAGGGCAGGATCTTTTTATGACCCTACCCTTTGAATTATTTTGTTGTCTGAAATTATGACTTGGCGGGTGCGGTGGCCACAGCTCTTCTTTTCTCCTGGATCCTTGCACTTTTACCGCTACGGCTCCTCTGGAAGAATAACTTAGCCCTGCGAACACGGCCAGATTTATTTACTTCAATAGAATCAATATTCGGCGAATAAATAGGGAAAGTTCTTTCAACTCCGATACTATCAGATATCTTTCTCACGGTGAAAGTAGCAGTATGCGCAGTGCCCTGGCGTTTAATAACATCGCCGCGGAAACTCTGGATACGTTCTTTGCCACCTTCGACGATTTTATAGTTGACAGTTACATTGTCACCAGCTTTGAATTTTGGAAATTCTTTCTGGCCTGTTAACTGTTCGTGTACAAATTGGACTGCGGTACTCATAACATTCACTTTTTTTAAGGGAGGCAAAGGTAATTAAAAAAATTAAAATCCGTCAGATATTGCAAGTTTTTTTACCTGGCAACATTCACTGCACGTTTTTCCCGTATCACAGTCACCTTAATCTGGCCCGGGAAAGTCATTTCATTTTGTATTTTCTGGGCTATCTCAAATGAAAGCCTGTCTGAATCTGCATCACTCACTTTTTCTGACTCAACTATTACACGAAGTTCACGTCCTGCCTGGATAGCATAGGCCTTCTCAACCCCTGGATAAGCCATTGCCAGATTCTCCAGATCCTTGATCCTTTGCAGGTACTGCTGCATAATCTCTCTTCTTGCTCCCGGGCGTGCACCACTGATGGCATCACAGGCCTGGACAATCGGCGAGATTACATACTGCATTTCCATTTCATCGTGGTGAGCTCCGATAGCATTGATTACCGCCGGATTCTCGCCATATTTTTCAGCCAGTTTTGCTCCCAGCAATGCATGGCTTAATTCAGTTTCCTCATCAGGAACTTTACCGATATCATGTAAAAGACCCGCACGTTTTGCCAATTTAGCATTCATTCCAAGCTCAGAGGCCATGATAGCGCAAAGATTTGCCACTTCACGACTGTGCATAAGCAGGTTCTGACCATAAGATGATCTGAATCGCATCTTTCCAACAATTCTGACCAGGTCCTTATGAAGACCATGGATACCAAGCTCTATTACAGTTCTTTCACCTATCTCCATCACTTGTTCTTCTATCTGGCGACGGGTTTTTTCAACAACTTCCTCGATACGGGCAGGGTGAATACGGCCATCAGTCACCAGCCTGGTTAAGCTTAAACGGGCGATTTCACGCCTCAGCGGATCAAACGATGAGAGGATGATTGCCTCCGGGGTGTCATCCACTATCAGGTCGACGCCGGTAGCCGCTTCGATTGCACGGATATTTCTTCCTTCCCGGCCAATGATCTGGCCCTTGATTTCATCACTTTCCAGGTTGAAAACGGTTATCGAATTTTCAATTGCCTGTTCTGCTGCGGTCCGCTGTATAGACTGGATAATAATCTTCCTGGCTTCCTTGTTGGCTTTTTGCTTGGCGTCATCAACAATCTCCTGCTGAATGGCAATCGCCTGTGTATGCGCTTCCTGCTTAAGGCCTTCGATAAGCTGAGCCTTGGCTTCTTCCGCAGTGAGACCTGCAATTTTTTCGAGCTTACGCATATGCTCTTCCTGGTGTTTTTCCAGTTCGGCCCTTTTCAGATTGACCACTTCAATCTGGCGATTGAGTGTTTCTTTAATGGCGTCATTGTCTTTTACCTGTTTTTCCAGTTGCTCGAGTTTCTGGCTGGTGGTCTGTTCTTTCTGACGCATCCTGTTCTCCGCATCTCCCAGCTTCCTGTTGCGTTCAAGAACATCTTTATCATAATCTGATTTCAGCTGAAGGAACTTTTCCTTGGCCTCCAGCATTTTCTGATTTTTCTGATTTTCTGCGTTTGTTTTTGCGTCAGCGATAATTTTTGATGCTTCTGACTCTGCTTCACTGATTTTAGCCTGTGTATTCTTGGCAAAGATGAGCTTTCCGGCTATGATGCCGGCTATTAGAGCCACTATGCCAACTATATAGGTTATTGTGTTTGGTTCCATTTTGTACAAATAATTTAGATTGTTCTTTCATATTCAGCGCTCGCTATCTGTTGTGATTCAAGTAGAACGAGAGGGTAATTTGCGAAAATAGTGAAAAAGAATTATGAATTATGAATTATGAGTTATGAAAAGAGAGGTATGAGTTATGAATTATGAAAAGGGGAAGAAGAGTTGTAAGTGGTTAGTGGTCGGTGGTGAGTGGTGAGTGAGAGGTTTGAAAAACAGATCGTTAGCTTTTTTTCTCCAGGGCCTTGTCGAGGACGGATTCGAGGAGGTTGAAGCTGGTGGAAATTTCTCTGAGGGCAGACTCACCGGCTCCGCGTTGTTTCATGTCGGTGGCATACCATAATATAACCATTGAGATATAATCCTGCATATCCTTACCGGCAAACTGGTTTTTATATTCAATGATTTTGTCATTGATCAGTTTCAGCGTTTTGCGGACAACTTCCTCGTCGGCGGGTTCGATCTTTATCCGGTAACTGCGGTCGGCAATAATAATATTAATAGGAATCAGTGTGTCCATACTTGCATTTTTGAAAACCTTTGATTAAATTTAGTCCATATAAGTGTCACGGCTTATTTGGACAGTTTTTACGGATCGTTTGGATAGTTATTGGAACAATTATTTTTTAATCCATAACCCAACGATTATGATTTTCGCTACAATTAAATCGCCTGTCTTCATTGACATGCTGAGCTTCGAAATGGTTGCTACTCTTGCCTGCAGTATCTGCGCTATTCTACGCGATGATGCCGGATATGAATGCAGCCGTTTTGAAAGAGAAATCCCTGAAGGCAACCAGGTTGTAACCTGGAACCGTCTCAATGATCTCCCTTATGGCGTTTACACCCTGGAACTTTCAAATGGCCAGGAAGAAATGAAAATGCGCCTTGTAAAAAGGGTTTAGCTATTCGCCCAGCATGGTGATACAGCGATCGATCTCCTTGATATAAAGATTGAGTCTTTTCTCTAATTCCTTTTTATCAGTCTCGAGTAACTGACCTGTTGCCATTTTGAGCAAAGAAATTTTTTGTTCCAGTTCATCAATTTTCCTGAGCTGGTCATCTTGAATTTCCTTTGCGTGCCGGAGGTCTGCGTTTAACTTTTCATTGTCCCTGAGCAACAATTGATTTTGCTTCACTAAAAGTTGAAGCTTTTCATTGATTCTTTTTAGTTGTTGCCCGATGTCAATCATGTTATTTTCTTATTTCAACCTGCAGATCTTGTGTCAGGGTTTTTATTAATTGTTGCATCATATCATCGATCTCTGTATCGGTAAGCGTCTTCTGTTCGTCAAGGAAGGTGAAACTTACTGCTAATGACTTCTTATCCTTTCCGAGCTTTTCAGATTCGAAAACATCGAAGAGTTGTAGTTTTTCCAGTTTCTGTAGGCGCAGTTTCCTGATCGAATTTTCTATAGCCTCATAAGGTACTGCTTTGTCTACAACCATAGCCAGGTCTCTTAATACCGGCAACTGCCTTGGTAATTCACGATATTGAACTCCCTGTTTTGGTCTATGATCCAATAACTTCTCCCAACTGAATTCGGCAAAATAAACCGGCTGCCTGATATCGAAACGTTTTAGTTCTTTTTCTGCTACAATTCCGATTTCTATGACCGTTTCATTTTTTAGTGTGATCTGCAAACCGGATTCAAGCTTTGTACCCGTTCCCGCTTCCCAATCCGCTTTTTCAACCCCGATCAGTTGCAAGATTCTTGCCACAACTCCCTTAATATAATAAACATCAGATCTGTCAGATTTACCCTTCCAGCTATCAGTACCCAGGTTACCCGTAACATATAGACAAAGTTTTTTTGTTTCCTGGTAAGAGCCAGGACCTGACTGCAGATAGGTTTTGCCAAATTCAAAAAACCGCAGGTCCGCATTTTTCCGGTTGATATTATATGCGAGGGCTTCCAGGCCGGTCTCCAGCATGGATGGCCGCATCATATTATGATCTGCACTCAGGTTGTTCAATAGCCTTACAGACATGTCCAGCTCTTTCTCATCATAATAAGCCGAATTGGTAATAGAGTTGGTCAGAATTTCGTTGAAACCAACAGAGGCCAGGTAACCGGCTGTTTTCTCAGTTAATACCTGGCGGAAACCATCTACTTCAATCGAAGGTGAAATGGTTATTGAGCCGGGAATCTCAACATTATCCAGGCCATCAATACGCATGATTTCTTCTACCAGGTCGGCCGGCAGCGCGATGTCAGGTTTACTGAATGGAACCTGGACTGTTAACGCTTCATCGTTCCCCACGATAATTTCAAAACCTAAAGCAAGCAGGATTTTTTTTGATGTTTCGGGAGTATAACTTTTGCCGCTCAGTTTTTTCAGGAATTGATGCCGGAGGGTTACTTCCGTTTTTTTCCGTGGATTGGGATAAACATCTACAACCTTTGAAGCAATTTCGCCACCGG
>NZ_DATHKG010000122.1:0-12189 GCF_035489435.1 Flavitalea sp. | reverse complement strand
AAATATCCCCGGTGTGAATTCCTATCCGCACTTCTATCCTGGGTTCTTTTCTTAGCGTTTGTTGTATTTCGACAGCACAGTTAACAGCTTCAATAGCACTGTTAAACATACTCAATGCTCCATCGCCATAGTTTTGAAGAATTTTTCCATGGTAAACAGATACATAATTTTCCAGGGTTTCCTTCATTTTATGCCGCATGAGCCGGGCCTGTTTTTCGTTTTGCTGCATAAGGGCAGTATACCCAAACATGTCGGCAAACATTATTGCAGCAAGTTGTCGCATACGTAAATTTAGCACAGATTAAATTGATCCACTAAAGAAGATATCGATCTGAATTTTTAGTATATTCAACTGACAGATAGTACAATTCTATTCAATCCGGCAGACCGGTTTGGTTTCCCTCTTCCGTTCCTCAAAAAATGCAGTTGTTCTTCCCTACCTTAAGTTTCGGTTTTAATCAAATTACCTCATTGAAACAATTAAGCCTTGTGTCAATTTTCGCTTTACAGAAAGTAAAAATGGAGACCAGCGACCATTAGAAAAACGGGGCGAATCCGAAAAGCCATAAGAGTAGGAAACCTTAAAACATTAAACAATGAACAAGTTTTTGATCAAAGGAGTTTATAACTCTGATGGAATGAAAGGACTTATGCAGGAAGGCGGTACCGGGCGCAAGAATGCCATTGAGAAGATGTTGGCAGCAATTGGCGGGAAAGTGGAATCCTTTTATTATGCCTTTGGCGAAGCAGATGTGTATCTTATTGTCGAATTACCGGATGAAATTGCTGCAGCAGCTGTCGGCTTAAAAGTGAATGCTGCCGGCCTGGTCAGGATCTCAATGACCGGTTTGATAAGCCCGGATGATATTGATGCCGCAACCAAACAATCCGTCAATTACAGGGCTCCGGGTGCAAAATAATCTAAGTAACTGGAATCGTTTTCCAAATTCGAAGAACTCAAATAATATCAACAGAATAAATTTCATTACCTCGTCATAAAAGTAAAGATGACCCTGGCAACGTTGTTTGGCTTTCCCGGTTGTGCGGCACCGATCGTTCCGGATAGTTTTCCCGACTGGTCCCTGGTAACCTTGATCTGTCTCCAGCTATATTCACCTTTCTCATAATTGAATGACTCGCCATCGTCGTCATACAAATTATAGGTTGCCGGCATCGTTCCATAGTGCCGGATTTCAAGATCAACTTTTTCGCCTGCTTTTGGGGAATGTAATCTTGGTTTCATCATAGGGATGATACCTCCGTCTTTGACGTAAACAGGAATTTTATTGAGACCAGGGGATACGGTAATTACAGATCCATCGCCCACAAAATCACCAGTGAAGAAGTCGTACCATTTACCTTTAGGTAATACCACCGTACGTGTTGTATCGCCTGCAAACAGAGGTGCGACAAGCAGGTATTCACCGGCCATATACTGATCTTTGATCTCTTTTGTGGTTGCTTCCAGGTATGGGTTCTCTTCAAGGTTGGTAGTTGCCGCTTCTTTCTTTATTTGCTGCTTGAACCCTGGTTCAAGCGCCATGCCCCTGAATGGTGGAGTTCCCTCAAAATGATATTTTGCAAACTCACTATACCAATAGGGCATCATCTGCATACGCAGTAACGACAGTTCTTTTACCTGTTCGGCAACCTCGGGATAGGACCATGGTTTTGTACCACTTGCCCAGGCATTGATCATGGCCATGGGCGAAAAAATAACAGTTTGAAAACGTCTTAGCCATTCCTCAGCGGTTTTTGATGCTCTTACTTCGGGCGTCCATAAAACACCGGCAGTGCCGCTATTAATCAAAGCTGTGATAAAATCCCGGTGATTATAGTAATCATTGTAAATAACATAAGGCATAGATACACCACCACCATTATTCGCACGCACTAAACCATAGGTCCTTTTGTTTTGATTACGGAACATTTCGGCACTATACCTCATCACAAGCATGCCATATGTTTGCCGCATTTGCTCTGCGGATATACCTGAGGGGAAGGTTGCCAAATCGGGCCATAACCATTCATCGTAACCATCTACTTCATCGACCTTATATCCACTCACGCCGATGCTCACCTGATCTTTCGACAAGTGATCAAAAAATATTTTCCGGGCTTGTGGCATAGTCAAATCCGGCACTTCCCCCACCCAAACAGTATGCGATCCGGTGTATGGAGTTATAGACTTATAAAAAGTGGCTTCTTTGGAAACATAGGGGTTGATCCACAGGTTCAGTCGTATACCTTTATCCAACATTTCCTTTACGAATTTCTTAGGATCCGGGTAGCGCTTCTTATCCCATTCGAATGTGCCGGGATAGGACCTGCTTTGCCATCCTGGTTCAAGTCCGACAAAGTCCAGGGGATATCCTTTTTCTTCAAACAAAGCCACCTCCGCAGCAACTTCATCAGATGTATATAAAGACTTTACCCGCTGTGTAAAACCAAGACCCCAACGAGGGGGTAACGGACCTCCACCATTAAATAAATTGAAACGCCTTACAGCATCAAGAGGAGTCGGGCCGGCAAATACATAAACCTCCACACCTGGAGCTCCGATAGACATCTCTACAGCATCTGAGTAAGGCCGGGCCGACCAGGATTTATCGGTATTACGGTCTTTTTCTATAGGAGGATGTTTACTGTCTTTCCTGACCCCGGATCCCGCATAAACATTGATATAGCGCGCGGCATTTATAAAAACCCCATACCCATCCGAGGATACATAAAAAGGTGTGGGCGCATGTGTACGACCATTGTCTTCTTTACCATAATGATCTACGTGTAACTGTAAAATTTTGCCTCGCTGGTGAACCGTTTGAAAGTTTAAACCAAAGCCATAAATCTGTTCGTCTTTATTCAAAGGAAAGCGTAATTGTGTTTTGCCATCTATGACAGCACCCGATATTTCAGATTGGTTTAGTGGAAAAGCCGCTGCGCCCAGCCTGTCTAACCCGTTGTTATCCGGCTTTGCACCGGAAGCAGTCAGTAAATTATAGACTTCAGGTTTGCCAATGATTGCCTTATATACACCTGGTGCAACCTGTTTCCATTTAACCTGGGAAAAGACTGAGAACGTCGCGCCTGATAATAACGCGAAGAGTATTAATTTCTTAAATGAAATTCCATCGGGCTGGCCCATACGTAAATGTAACAATGTTAAGGTTTTTCTCATGGCTTTTTCAGAACGTACCCTCGCCGGTCCTGACTACAATTTTTGAGCATCTTGTTAATTTCTAATGATATCTTTTAGTTTACCGGCAGCGGCGTTTCAAAATAACGGGAAAGTGTACTTAGCCCTCCGTCAACTTTTATATCCTGTCCCGTCACAAAGCTGGCCTCATCGCTTGCAAGGAATGAAGCCACACTTGCAACTTCTTCAGGCTCTCCCAGCCTTTCCATGGCATGCATTTTTAAAAACTTTTGCAACAACTCTTGCCCTTCAATTTCGTATCTCTTCGTATTCAGAGGTGTGTTAATAGTACCGGGGGAGATCGAATTAAATCTTACATTATAAACACCAAACTGCCCTGCAAGTTGGTTGGTCATAGCCACCAACCCACCTTTTGCAGTAGCGTAAGCTGTCCAGTTATACCAACTACGATAGGCTTGCATGGAACTCATATTGATAACACTTCCACTTTTTTTTGAAATCATAATAGGAAGTACTTCGCTGATGGTTCTGTAGGCACTGGTAAGATTAGTATTAATTACCTCCTGCCAGTCACTCTCCGGCATTTCAATAATATTTGCGTTAATTGCAACTGCCGCATTGTTTATCAGAATATCAATTTTACCGTGTTTAGCAATAACTTTTTTAACAAGTTCCTGCACATCTGAGGTGATCCTGACATCACAGAAAATAGGAGCGCCATTTATTTTTTTTGCCTCACAAATACATTTCTCATTATCAATATCAGCCATTATTACATAGGCCCCTTGTTCAGAAAAAAGTTTGGAACAGGCCAACCCAATGCCTGATGCTGCACCAGTAATAATCGCCACTTTATCTTTAAGCTTCATTTTTGTAAAAATTTTTGAACGAAGTATGTAGCCTGCATCTCCTATAGATTAAGGTACCTTATCAATTAATGATCAAAATATAATTATCATCTACAAAATTTTAAACTGTATGGGTTTTCCCTGGTATACCACTTTACCGTCCAGGGTGACCTTACAGAAAGATTTGGAAACTGACACATTTATAAAATGTTCCCTGAATCCATATCCTTTAATCTCTATTTTATCCTCAAGTGTAGATTGCGGGTTGATCCACAGGGTCCCATCTATCCTTGGATCTAAGCCAACAAGCCCATACAAAATCGCCTCTGCCCCGGTTATGCCTGCAATTATATTGGCACGTTTAAATGTGGGAGACGCAGGACGATCACAAAAATGCTCCTGCGGAAAATAAGGCCATTGCTGTCCAAGCCAGAATTGTCGTTTTAAAACATCCCATGCTTTTTCAGGAAAATGTGCCTGATAAAGGTCTAAGGCAAGTTGAGCAACATCCCCCGTATATGCACCTCCACCGCCCCAGTCTGTGTCAGTTACTTCATAGTGAAGAGAATCTGCTTTAGATATGCTGCTGACGCCAAAAGGAAAAAGAAATTTATTCTCTGTCAATTGTTCTATCATCCTCTTCTTCATATTTGGGGTACAAGCCCCTGTTCTAATCATATCAAACACCTGAATCGAGTATACCAGTTCTTTATGGCCATCCGGATATTTACAATAAAACCAACCTGCCTTTTCATCCCACAATTCATTTCTGATATTAACTGCAATGGAATCCGATTTTTTCTTCCATTGATCAATTTCCGATTTATTGTATCCCATCTTTGTTCCCATCTCCGCCAATTTTCTAAAACTCCATACTCTCTCAGCATTAGGACTCGGCACCATATGCTCCCAACCCATTCCTCTCATTTCCAATAAATTTTTTTGTTCCCCGTAATCAATAATGCCATTAACCATTGGTCGCTCCTCATCTTTTAATACCAATCTTTTAACCTGCGCGAACAGATCCGGATCGATTTCCTTCTGGCAAGCAATAGCATAAACCAAAGCTGTGAAACTGGCAGTGCTGTAAGCATACCTGACACCTGTTCCCGCTCCATCCTGGGTGAAGGCATTGTATTTTTCCAAATCAATAGAAGCCATGTTACGTACTATGTCCATTATCTTATCTCCCATCATTAAAGAAATAAGATTAGGAGCATAACCGGCTATATCCCAGAGGTAGCTTGTCATCGACCCGCCATCCAGACCACTGGTGGTAAGTGAAGGATTCAACTTAAAGTCAGGCTTTTCCCAGATACATACAAGCCCGGAAACAATAGCTCTTTTATAATAACTCTCAAGGTCTGAATTAGCGGACTTCAAAGATGGGATATTGCCGAGTGCCCATTTTAAACGATTTTGCCATATTTCATTGGTTTTCCTTTCCCAGCTTGACAGATCATTGCTTACTGGCGCCGCACTTGCGACATCCGAAAATACAACTGCAACATAACCGGTCTTTCCTGTGTGAGGATCTATTGATAAATTATTTCCTTCCTGGAACAGGTTTAGTTTTATTTTATCTGTACTCCATTCATTGTTGCCGGTTTTGGTTACTTTAATAGATTCAGCAGGAGGCGAGTACCCAAAAGGGGCTGGAGAATATCCCCATGGAGGTGGCATAAATCCCCAGTCTTTTAACGGAATAACTGAGGGTTTACCCGGATCTAATAATGGAACAAGAGAAAGCACCAATTTTTTATCTGCCAGGTTTCTTACCTCATAGCGGAGCATGAACCCTGATCTGTCTGCCAATGGAATTAAATGAGAGGTTATTTCAAATGAAATTAATCCATTAGAATGCATTCTATGGTAAATGCCCCTGCGTATAATTCTGTCGGGTTGCCAAGTTCCACCGGTATAAAGAATATTATTGGTCCTGCTTCCCCAGACAAATTGATCACGGATGGTATCTCCATTGGCTACAAATATTGCTTTAAATGAAAAATTTCTGCCGGAAATGGGTGGGGACATTATATCGGCTGTTCCAAGAATTGATCCTAATACGGGATTAACAGTAGTATATCCGCTGCCCACCCAAAGCTGAGCTTGCGGGGTTACTAATTTATTCAGATCGATGGCAAAATCTTTCAATTGCCACCCAGAGCGTAAACCATCAGCCTGAGCATATAGATTCACGGTAAAAGCGATCGCTGTCAAAAAAGAAAATGTGACACGTTTTGATGCAATAAATACAAGTGAATACTTCAAATTCATATTTTGTGTAGATAAAATAAATACTTACCTGAATATTTCATTAAGCAACATTTTGATTCATTTGCCGGAAATAGTAAGGTGTTACCTGATAAAATTTTTTGAAAGTCTTATAAAAATGAGCCAAACTATTAAATCCACAATCGCTACAGATTGTCTTAATTGGAACGTTGGTTATTACAAGCTGTTTTGCTGCATAATTCATCCGTAATTCCGCTATAAGATCAGAGAGTGATTTATATAACACCTTTCTTATAGTCCGGTTTATATGGTCGATATTCTTTCCACAAATATTTACAAAACCACTGTATCCCTGTTTAAATAATTCCGGGGTACAAAAATCCTGCATTGCATTGTGAAGCCAGAGAGGAATTTGTTTGCTCTTTACAACTATATCTTCGTTTGCAGCAATTGAACGGAAAATAAACAACAATAAGCTATCAAGATGAAGAAGAGAATTTCGAAATCTGAAACATCCTTCTGCCCTCCTTGAAATTTGCCGGATTAATGCTATATCGACAGATGTTGTAAAAGGCAGGAAGTCATCGGTCCAGAAATAATAATTCAAATCAGGGAAGTAACGGGTCCGGAGATAATGTAAGGTGCCTGTCGAAAAAGCAAGATTCATAATGGTAAGCCCTTTTTTTGAAGACGTAAAAGTATGCTGGTCATCAGGACGTATCATAACGATGTCTCCCCGCTCTAATTTTATTTCCCGGCCATTTATCAAATGAATTCCGCTGCCGTTTTCAACCCAAAAGATTTCTGCAAAATCATGTTTATGCAAGGAAATATCCCTGCGGGAATAAATTGTCACCCTTGCTACGTGAAGAACTTCGTCTTCCCGGATAAAATCATGGAAAAAAAAAGACTGAATATCCATTAATTAAAAACAATTTAGCATCACTTTTCTTTTGTTTTAATAATACCTTTTGTCCTGATAATATATAAAGGAAACTCGCCTGTCCGGGCAGCTTTCGCAGAAACAGGGTTGCCCATCATGTCGAGTACTTTATCTCCTCGTTTTAAATTTGCTACATCCTTAAGCGATATTGGAAAGTCGGACCAATAAACATCAACAGTACCTTTATCATTTTTGAAATGTGCCACTTTCACCCGTGCTGACTGATATTCCAGATCGTCAAAACCTGCAGGGGCGGCGTCTTCTGTAAGAGCTACCATCGCAGCATGCGCAGCTATGCCGGGGCCCGGGATACCTGTTACTTCAATAAACCCGCTGGTCATATCCGCGTTCACCTCTCGTCCGGCAGCAGATGTGTACAATTCAAAATCAAAGTAATGTTTTACACCCATTGCTTTAAAAAAAAGTGCAGCCCTTACCATAGATGCCGCAGCATTTGGTTTTTTTGCCGGCGAGGAAGACGGTATACGATAAGTTGCCAACCAGCTCCTTCCTCCCTGGAGATACATGCCTCCTTCGGTATGCCACAGAGGCATAGACAATCCCGTCCTGTTTTTATAGGTCCTGATTTTTTTCAGAATGGGTAACACGAATGAATGATCAGGATTGTTCCCGCCGGCGGCGAGGCTATAAAAATGAAAAGAGAATGCATCCATCCAGCGTCCTGCTCCCTGTTCTAATATCTCCCAGCCTAATGATGCATTTATACTTGCTACGGCCGGCCCCAATAAGGTGACAGGATCCCCAATGGAATCAAGCACTTCCCTGGTGGCTTTCAGCAGTTCAATATACACTTCATCTTTTTTTAATTCCGGCTTCACTTGCAGATAACCACCATCAGGTTCATTCCACACCTCCCATGTTTTTATGTAAGGATAAAAAGCAGTATAACATTTAAAAACATATTCTTTCCATTCATTTATTTTATTGGGAGGATAACCATGCGACCAGCGATTCTTCATTAAACTTTTGGTATTGATATCAGCTTTAAAATCAGGAACTGTCCCAAAAATCCCGGATATCTGGAACCCCTGTTTGTATGCATTCGCTATGGCATCCGTTTGAAAGTTCCAGACATCCGGTTTGGGTTCAACAGCTATCCAGGTGGTAACAAGAGGTGGCCAGGTCCGTAACCAGCGAAATCCTGCTTTCCGGGCGATTCCGAGATTATAAGGTGTTAAATCCGCATGGCCGCCAAAATACGAATCCGGCCGGTCGCCCGGCGGCGGCAATGGTGGCAATACACTATAGATCTGTTCAGCCAGTACAACTCCGGAATTTACCCGGCGGGCTTCAATACGGAAAGCGCCGAAAACGTTGACAGGCACTTTAAATAATTTTTCACCAAATCCTTTTGTATCAGATGAAATCTTAATTGTATAATCATCAACTTTTCGCTCCAGGTAATCCAACACTGCAATTTGATAAGTATTTGAAAAGCCAGGTCTCTCTCCTGCAATAACCAGCTTAAATGAAGCAGTATCTTTTGGTGTATACAGATTCGCCAGTGGTGCGTTCGTTACTGCTTGAATTGCTGCAGAGGGCGGGTAAAGAACAGCATTATTTTGTTCATCCTCAATAAAGGAAACAGCATCGATATCATATATCCCTGGCTCATTAAAACGGAAGTCAACAAAATAGACTCCATCCTGCGAAGGCCTCAATGTAACCGGCAGCGAAAATTTTTGCCATTGAACGGACGCTTTTTTAGCCTGTGTTTGCAAAGAAGTGGCCGAATTTATGCCGCCACCTGTACCAACATTAAACGTATGTGTGCTATCTGAACGGAGAAAAAAACAGAGTTGACCTTTATGTCCATATCGCGCAGGAAAATAGGCACTGGTAAGAACGGCACGACAGCCCCGGTCTATTTTCAATGTGAGAAAACGCTGCCCGTCTGGCGCATCACTTTCCGTTTTTGTGTCGAGCCTTGCATTATCGGGTGCCGGGACACCATTTCCTGATTCCTGTGATAAAGATCCAAACTCACGTTTCCGGAAAGTAGCGGTCCAGCCATCGGTACCAACCTCGAAGGATGGATTCCTGATTGGATTAACATTGGATACAGGTCCATTATCCTTAGGGGGTAGCTCAAACACGGACACATCGTCTATCCAGAAAACACCCGCCTGGTTTAAAACAAAACGGAGGGAAGTAGCATCAGGATCAGCATCTCCGGGTATTTGTAAGGTATATGCATATTGCTGCCATTCATCCGTCAGGTACATCTCTGTTCGCAGATAAGTAATTCTTGGTTCCACTTCCCTGCGCACCATTACCGTGAGATTTGCGCCATTGCTAACACCCCTTGCCCAGAATTTTACTTGTACGGATGATTTTGGCCGCACAGCCAGGTGCGGAAATGCAAACATGACAAGCGGTGAATTGATCACTTTGACCAATTGTACTTTTATTGACCAGGTTCCCCCATGAGGATTTTTGTTGTCAAGTTCGGCGGTCACTTCATTTTTCATCCAGTTATCCAGTTTCCAGGGATCTCCACCATCCTCAAAACCGGGATTGGATACCAGGTTATCGCCTGGAGGCAGCTGTGCAAATATTTGAAGCCCGATCAACAACAACAAGGCCGTAAATACAAAAGACCGGTTTTTTATTAAGTTCATCATTATGGGCACTAAAACCTTTTATATATCAACCTGGCTCTTAATTAATAACCATAACCCTGTTTAAGGTTTGGATTACTGCTAAGCGTTGTAGGTCCGTAAGGTAAAATCTCTCTTTGATTGGGTACAAAACTTCCCGCCCAATCCGTAACAAATGCACCTTGATAAGCCGCTGCCCAGTTTACACTTGTATATCCTGCCGGAGCAGTTGCCAGTTCTCTTTGATAATAGCCGGAAGAATAAACAATGCCTGTCGATGAATTATTCAGAAAATACATTCTTGCCGGAACATTGTCATATGGTGGTTGTCGTACTCTGAACTTTGCCAGGTTTGCCCGGGTTTCGGTAAATATTGTATTTATAAGATTCCATCTGATCAGATCCCATTTTCTTAAACCTTCACCACCAAATTCAAACATCCTTTCGTTGGTAATGGCAGTAAAAAAGCCCTGGTAATCTGCCGGTATAGTCCCCATTTTGTTAACATCCCCATTAAATCCTCTTAAACGTACCTGTTTAAATGCATCTACAGCGGCTGCAGTTGGAGCCTTGTTGATTTCATTTTCTGCTTCAGCAAACATCAGCAACACATCTGAATAGCGTATCATAGGCCAGCTGATACCGGCATAAGCTGATGTATTGGTTGGTAATGTTGCGGGATTAGAATGCCAGTCTCTCCTGAACTTTGCCATTACAAAAGGTCCGTAAGAAGTGGAATAGCCGATATAAGAACCCGAACCATTTATAGCATAGCTTGCTATGGTTATATCTCTTCTTATATCCATACTGTCAAATTTGTAGAAATAAGTAGGAAGCGCCCAATTGGAACCTGACCCGTTTGAATTAACTCTCGTTCCATCAATAAAACCTATTCTGCCATCTGAAACACCGGTTCCACCAGATAGCCCCACCTGAAATAAAGATTCTCCGTTAGGCTCAATTTTATGTGCATCGAAATTATCTTTAAATACGGCGAGGAAACTTGGATTCAATTTGTGCCTGCCGGAATTCATTATATCATTGCATTCATCCCTGGCAATTTTATAATAATTCAGGTAGTCAGCGGTACGCTCCATTTTCCTGGATGCTGCTCGAAGTGAAAATCCGCCTCTGAATAAAGCAATTCTTGCCCTTAGTGCTTTTGCTGCTCCCTTTGTGATTCTTTCATCTGCCGCAACACCCGGATCACCACGCCATGGCAGTAAGGTGCCTGCCAGTAACAAATCGTTCAATATATGATCATAAATTGTATCACGGTTTGTTGCAGGTAGGTTCAGATCTGTTTGATCAGTTGAAGGAATATAAGGAGCCGGTACATCTCCCCAGAATTTAATTAAATCAAAATAAAACTGTGCTCTTAAAGTCAGCACTTCGCCGTAAAGTCTCTGCAGACTTGCCTTGTCGGCCGCAGATCCGTTTTTATATAACGGCATGTTCGGAATATTCTTGATGCAATGATTGGCGCGGTCGATACCCGGATAATATATATTCCACTCTGCATCCAGTTCAAGATTTGTTGCCACGGCATTGTAGCGGCTAAGTGCCTTAGCACCATTATCACCCCCAATTATATTTGTATTGCTTGCATTACAATACGATTCATCACAATCATTGGAAAAATAATAGTTGATCCTTCCTCCATACCCTCTGTCCCCTGCAAGAACGGCATAAGTGCCCAACACTGCTTTATATGCATCGGAGACGCTGCCAAAAACATAAGTTTCATCAAACGCAGAGTTGGGAGTGAGGCTCAGATATTTTTTACACGAATTGATTATTGTTATCGTGAATAACAATCCGGTTATGATAAAGATCCGGTGACTTATTTTAAGTTTCATCCGTTCATTTTTATTTTTTATGGTCGAATGGAACGCCCTGTGAGCGTTCCCCTGTGTGTCAAAAGATTTACATGGGCGTTTCATATTCTTAATATTTTTAAAATTTAATATTTGCACCAAAAATAAACGACCTGCTGCGCGGGTAAGGTGATGAATCAACACCTGGTGTTACATAATTTGAATTTTTTGTACTTACCTCCGGATCAAGGCCGGAGTAATTGGTAAGAACGGCGATGTTGTTTACCGTACAATAAACCCGAATGCTGGTACTTCCTCTTTTCAGCAGTGACTTTAGTGGTAAATTGTATCCAAGCGTAATATTGTTAAGGCGTAGGAAAGAGCCATCTTCTATAGCCCATGAATCCAATTCAAGATAATTCCCCCCTTTGATTGGCTGCCAGATACTGGCATTTTGATTTAGTTTGGACAGAACATCAGGAGCAACTCCTGCCGGCACAGCTTTACCACTTACAGTAATGGCCCATTGTTGTGCAACGCCGTTGCCATCAATCGTGCGCCAGCGGTC
>NZ_DATHKG010000121.1:0-46487 GCF_035489435.1 Flavitalea sp. | reverse complement strand
TAACATTTCCGGCATAAAAGAATCGGCAGCTTTTTCTGTGTTTATCACAATCCTTGCCGTTGCTGAATTACTGTTATTCATGGGCATAATTGCGCCTCATTTCAATGCCGGGAACTTCCTGACGAATCCAATGCCATTTGGCTGGAAGGGCATATTTGCTGCACTACCTTTTGCGATCTGGTTCTACCTTGCCATTGAAGGTGTTGCCATGGTCGCCGAGGAAGTAAAAGATCCTTCCCGCAATATCCGCAAAGGGTATCTTTCGGGTATGGCAACGCTTGCTTTCCTTGCTCTCGGTGTGATGATTTTAACCGGCGGTATTACCGACTGGAAGAACCTGAGCAATATCGATTATCCTTTACCTGAAGCCATTAGTATTGTGCTTGGCAAAGGCAGTACACTCACGAAAATATTTGCCAGTATTGGTTTGTTTGGATTGGTAGCTTCTTTTCATGGAACCATACTGGCAGGTTCAAGGCAGGTGTTTGCCATGGCAAGAAGCGGTTATTTACCCTCGCCACTTGCAAAGGTCAATCATCGTTTTAAAACGCCCCATTGGTCCATCGTGGCCGGCGGGTTTATTAGTTTTGCCGCTTTGTTTACCGGGACTACCAGCCAGGTGATTGTTCTATCTGTATTAGGTGCTGTGGTTATGTATATTACCAGTATGATAAGTCTCTTTATTCTCCGGAAAAAAGAACCTGGAATGAACCGACCCTTCAAATCTCCTTTTTATCCTTTCTTTCCTGCCATAGCCCTGATTTTGTCAGGCATATGCCTGGTGGCAATCGTTTATTACAATTTGTTACTCACGATTATTTTTACCGCCGGCCTTGGATTGTGGCTCGTAATTTTTGTAATAACAGGAAAACATAAATTGCCATTAAAAGACGAACTTTTGATGAAAGCCGGACCACAGGTATAAACCGGGGTGAAGTTTATGATGAAAGCGAAGCAAGATGAGTTACCAGCATACCATAGGTAGGAAATTATACAGGTTTATTGATCTGAAAGATTTGCTTGCGAAAGCTTCTCCGTTTAGAAGTGGTGATGCTTTGGCAGGCATAGCTGCCGCTTCTTATGAAGAAAGAATAGCGGCACAAATGACATTGGCTGAATTGCCACTTTCAACTTTTCTTAATGAAGCAGTAGTACCTTATGAACTGGATGAAGTGAATGGTGAAACCCTGGCAAATCTCAAATGGGGCATCACTCCTGAAATGGCCGCTGCCGTGTCAAAACTAATGCGGAACCAGGACCTGATCGCCGTTGCTAAAAAGGCAGAGATAGTTACAAAATTCAGAAACACAATAGGGTTAAAGGGAAGATTTTCAACCCGGCTGCAACCCAATCATCCTACCGATGATGCACGTGGTATTGCTGCAAGCATTATTGATGGTTTGCTTTACGCCAGTGGCGACGCAGTAATCGGAATTAACCCTGCAATGGATAGCCCGGCAGAAGCATTACGATTACTTATGTTGCTTGACAATCTGCGAAATCATTTTGAGATTCCGATGCAATCCTGTGTGCTGACGCATATTACTACAACCATTGAATTGGTTAAAAGTGGCGCGCCGGTTGACCTTTGTTTCCAGTCAATTGCCGGAACCCAAAAAACAAACACAAGTTTTGGTATTAACCTCTCTATGTTGCAGGAAGGGTATGATGCCACCTTATCTTTACAAAGAGGTACACTTGGAAATAATGTAATGTATTTTGAAACAGGGCAGGGTAGCGCTTTGTCTGCCAATGCCCACCACGGAGTGGATCAGCAGACCTGTGAGGCGCGTGCTTATGCGGTAGCAAGGAAGTTTAATCCTTTGCTGGTAAATACAGTAGTGGGATTTATAGGTCCTGAATATTTGTATGATGGAAAACAAATCATACGTGCAGCACTGGAAGATCATTTCTGCGGAAAACTGCTTGGTCTGCCAATGGGGGTTGATGTTTGTTACACGAATCATGCTGAAGCTGACCAGGATGATATGGATAACCTCCTCACCTTACTGGCTGTAGCCGGTTGTAATTTTGTAATGGGGATACCGGGTTCGGATGACATCATGCTGAACTATCAATCAACTTCATTTCATGATGCACTATATATCAGGAAACTACTGGGATTAAGACCAGCACCTGAGTTTGAGCAATGGCTATTGAAGCAGGAGATGATGGATGAAACAGGCCGGCTAATAAATTCCGGTAATCTAAAAAAGCTAGTACAACATTTGTTCTGATGAACGAGATTATTATTCATGATAATTGGGAAGCATTACGTGAGTTCACTGATGCAAGGATAGCATTAGGAAGAACCGGTAGCAGCATACCAATGCAAAAAGAATTTGAATTTAAACTTGCGTATGCCCATGCCCGTGATGCCGTTCATTCCAACATGGATACCGAATCATTGATTAACGGTCTTCAGCGATTTGCTGTTCCAATACTGACACTTGCAAGCCAGGTATCTTCGCGCCAGCTATACCTGCAAAGACCCGATCTTGGAAGATTGCTTGATGAAGAATCTGAAAAAAAAGTAGCGGATTTTTCATCACCTAATGATCTTGCTTTGATTATAGCGGATGGATTATCGGCGACAGCTATTAATCATAACCTGCTCCCACTACTTGACATATTGTTGCCTGGGCTGAAGTCTGCCGGTTTGAAACCGGGTCCGGTATCTATTGTTAAACAGGGCCGGGTTGCTATCTGTGATCCTGTAGCTTACGGTCTTCAATCAAAAATTACCTTGATGCTTATTGGCGAGCGGCCGGGCCTTAGTGCCGCCGACAGTATCGGCGCTTATATAACATATGATCCCAGGCCAGGACTAACGGATGAATCAAGGAACTGCGTATCCAATATCAGGCCGAGGGGGTTATCATTTGAAAAAGCTTCAGAAAAAATTCTATATATCATCGGAGAAGCGATGAAGAGAAAGTTATCTGGCACTTCTTTGAAAGACAATGCGGGACTGATAAACGAATAGAAGCATATCCGTTCAGTTACCGATTTCAACATATTTGAAAACTACATTGTTAGCTATAATAGACTTTTTGAAATCTGCTTAGTAATTTTAGTCGTCGATTGTGCACTTTCATGGCGTTCACTCGGTTCTTCCCTTCGCCGGATGGGCCTTTCGGTTGGGTTGATTTGCCACTGTGATTCCTGGTTAATACGTTTGTTCATGCCGTTCTCTGCTGTTGCCTCCGATCGGCTTTAGTTCCCTGATCGGCTTTTTTAGGTATGCTTCCAGCGCCAGGTTCTGTTGGGCCCTGATCGGCTTGGGTAACTCCGAACAGGAATCGAAGGTGGCAATCAAACCAACCTCAGGCCCATCCTGCACGTTCTAACCGCGGTCACTTAAGGGGATATGCGACCAGCTCAACAAAATTCTACATTCACTCATCGCAGTTATCAGCATTGCAGTCTCCGCTTTCCGTTATCAGCAGTGTTCAATTATCGGCATTGCAGTTATCGCAATTGCAATTGTGCGCATAAACTTCTCTGTATTATGCTTCTTTGTATTATACTTCTCTGAATTATACTTCTCTGAATTGTACTTTTCTGAATTATGCTTGTCGAATTACGCCTGTCGAATTAGACTTCAACAATTTAGATGTAGACGTCCAGATGTTGACATTTCTAATTTCTCTCTACTATTTCTGTTTTATTGGCAGTGTGAATGCTTTGACGATATCGTAATTGTGTCCATAGATGAAACCGCAATAAAGGACTAGTAACACTTGTAATGACTGGTCGCATATTCCCCCAAATGGATGAGTTAGTTGGGAGTGGGATGGTGCTTTTGTTTGGCCTTCGTACTCCCGTACGTACGGGAGAGTTACTGCAGCCGATCAGGGCCCAACAGCAGCTACCACCTGATGAATGCCTGACAAAGCCGATCAGGGCACAAAAAGCTCAACGGAGACAACAACAGCCGCCGGTACGAACAATCCCGCCAAATGCGGGACTGGACACAGCCAAACAAAAGCACCATCCCACTCACAACGGTGCGAAGGAATGAAACAGAACTGTTGCTTAATAGTGCTCTTTGCACAGTGGCCAGGGGTTACCACAACCGATCAAGGCCCAAAAAGCTGACCGGAGACAATAGCAGCCACCGGCATAAAGAATCCCGCCAAGTGCGGGACGGGACACAGACGCGAAAAGGCGCCATCCAGCTGCCAACGGAGCGAAGGAATGAAACAGAACTGTTGCATAATAGTGCTGATACTGTTTAAGAAGGAAGTTTGGAATTAATTCAGCTTATCATCAAATGGAGATTTTTCCAGTATGAGTTTATGTTCTTCAGCTTCTCTTTCCTTCCAGCCTTGCGATAATGTAGCCAGCAATTGCTCCTGGTGCTGGAAAAGTAGCTTGCGAAAATCCTGGTTTCTTACCCGATGTCTTAATTCATATTTACAGGCCATTGAAAATGTAATGCCTGCAAATACCCAATATAATAATTCATCCAGGGCATTGGTTTGACGGTGTTCAAGTTCCTGTCCACGTTCAACAACAATAAAATGATAAACCCCAGCCTCATCTATCACAATATGTGGAAGGGCCCCATCATCCGATATCCGATAGGTTGGCAAAAGATTACCAGGTGCATTGATTTTTGACGCCAGTTCCTCAATGATCTTTTTCAGCCCTAAGTAAGGATCGTTTTCCATTTATAATAATAATAATAATAATTGCCTTAAGAAATAATTCACTACTTACAAACTCACCACTTACCACTCACCACTCACAACTAACTCATCACTCATCACTCATCACTCATAACTCAACAACGATGTCGTACTTATGCAAAAGTCCAACCACTCCTTCAATGGAAAACTTCGCCTTTCTTATCTTATTAATATCTGGATCAAGAGCGTAGTTGAAAGAACTTCTTAAGTCAGCCTTTTCAAGGTTTGTGTTTTCAAATTTTGCCTTATGAAAATCACACTTGATAAAGCTACTGCCTGAGAGGTCAGTATCTGTGAAATCAACTTCATGCAGTGTACAGTCTTTAAAAAGCGTTTTCTTCATCACCCGTTTATAAAAGGAACTGAAGTTCAGGATACAATTTTCAAACTCAACTGAAAACAGAAAATCATTGCAGTTCTCGAAGTTGATTCCAATTATTTTTGACTCCTTAAATTTTACCGTGTTTAGCGTGGCTCCTGTTATTTTTGTCATACTGATGTTGCAGCCTGTAAATTCGCATTCGATAAACTGAACGTTCGACAAATCCATATTTGCAAAATTGCAGTTTATGAACCGGCAGTTTTCATATTCCCCCTTTACAAATGGCCGGGTGGTAAAATCAACTGAGTCGAATTGGTCGTCTTCAAAATAATTTTCACTCATAGAAAATTTGTTGCTTAAGGCACAACAGTAGTAAATAAATAGACGGCAAAAATAACCAGCAATACAATACCCGGTAGAATATTTGTTTTTCCGGTAGCCAGTGAAAGCATTACAGTAAACAAAGACAAAATCAGCAGCACCATTGATTTTGTATCTATTCCTAATGTAAGTGTGATCCCGGTTAAAATTGAAACAATGGCAACAGCTGGAATGGTTAAGCCGATACTTGCCAGCGCGGAACCAAGGGATAGGTTAAGACTGGTTTGAATACGGTCCTTCCTGGCCGCACGAAAAGCAGCCAGGCCCTCAGGTAAAAGCACAACAGCTGCGATGATAACTCCCACAAGTGTTTTAGGTGCTTTAAGCGCTGCTACACCGGATTCTATCACCGGTGCAAGCGACTTTGCAAGGGTAACAACGCCTGTGAGACAAACCAGCAACAACAGCAGGCTTAAAAGGGCAGTTTTATTTGAGGGAGGTACAGCATGAGATTCTACATCATTACCCGGCCCGGGTGGCAGGAAATAATCGCGGTGTCTTACCGTTTGCACTAAAACAAATGATCCGTACAATACCAATGAAATGACTGCTACAAAAATAAGCTGGCTGTTGCTGTATTGTCCACCGGGTTCTGAAACTGTATAGTTTGGAAGAACAAGTGTAAGAATACAGATTGCAGTAAGTGTGCTAAGTGCCGCTCCTGCTCCTGCCAGCCCGAAAGATTGTTCCTTAAATCGCAGTCCTCCAACCAGCAAACAAAGACCGATGATGCCATTCAGAATAATCATTACAGCGGCAAAAACGGTGTCCCTTGCAAGTTCAGCAGTTTCAGGACCACCTGCAAGCATAAGCGAAACAATCAAAGCAACTTCAATGATCGTAATTGCAAGGGCAAGCACCAGGGTACCAAAGGGTTCACCCACACGGTGAGCAATTACTTCAGCATGATGCACGGCCGCCAATACGCCACCGACTAATGTAGCGGCGACAACAACCATATATATTCCGCTAAGGCCCATGCCAACCCCCAGCAAAGCGAGCATAGCTAATACAGGTGCAATGATGGTCCAGGCAGGTAATCCAGTTTGTTGAGTCATTTATAGGTTTTAGTATCGATAATAACCAACGCTATGATGAAAATGTTTGAGGCGCATCATAGGTAATACCATCAAATTTACCTGATTCGTAGTAAAAAGGAACCAGTACACCTTCCGTCAGCTGGCTGTCTACTGTCATAGAGTCCAAAGTGATGTTACCAAAAATATTTGCTATGGCGGTATCTGCTGCGTCCCGGCCTACAGCAATTCTGACAAGTCCGTTCAAAGGAGCAAGTTTAGTAGCATCAAAAAGCACCCAATAGCCTGCGAGGTAAACTTCAAAGCAGGCATGAAAATCCTGGGGTTGTAACTGGTAGGCATAAGCGGAACAGTATCTCGCCGGGATAGTGAGCGCCCGGCATAATGCTATCCCAAGATGAGCAAAATCGCGGCAAACGCCTGCCTGTTGAGTCACAGTATCGTAAGCTGAAGTTTCTGCATTGGTTGAACCACTCAAATACTCAACATTTTTGTGGATCCAGTTGGTAATGGCCAATACCTTTTCGAATGGATTCTCAATATTTCCGAACTGGTGGTTAGCAAAACGGAATAATTTATCGGATTGGCAATAACGACTCGGATACAGATAGGTAAGAATCCCCTGCGGGAAGTCGAAAACCTGCATCTCGTTCAGATTTTCAAAATTGATAGTCTGCCAGTTGTTGTCAACAAGTCCTGAATAAGAATAATTGAGTGCGCCGGGTACATCCACGGTGGTTCTGATCAGCCTGTCCCCTTCAATGCCGCTTTTTAGTTCTGCTGTCTGATGGATACCTGCTATGAGAAACGATTCATACAATAACTGCTGGTTTTGAAACGAAGGATGAATGTTAAGGATTAGGGTACTGGGTTCGCTGACATGGTAATTTAAAATCGAAGTAATTCTGAATTTCATTTTCTGATTTTTTCCCGGATGTTAAAAGGGGTTTGCTGCACTACATTCTTAATTGTAAAGGAAATGGATGGCAAGAACCGAAGATAATCACAAAGCCTTGGGCTTTATGCGAAGGAGTTTATTAAGTATATACCATTATCTAAGCTAAGTGAAAATATAAAAAGTATAAGTAATCCTACGTATTTTACATATCAATATGCAAGCCAGCGTTGTATAGACGAAAGAAAATATCCATCCATGAAAATCGGGCTGTTTGCAACATTGCTCTTTTATTGAATTGCCGGCCGCTTCAAGTATTCATTTGTTGTTTCCGCTACCCTTTCAAGAAAAGAGGTTCAGCAAATTTTTTATTATGAACAGGCCTCAGATAAAATTCAACCTCGCAGTTTACAGCCCGCTGGTAATATCAGGGTTGTAAGGATCTTTTATGCGGCCGGCAGGCTGATCAAATCATCATACGAATTCCAACGCGGAATATCAATGTCCGATTGCCCACCGGGTATATACATACTGCAGGTAAGCAGAAGCCGGCAGCAGTTGATATCAAAAATTGTTAAGTTATAATTGACTTAAACATGTGATTTCTATTAACGGCAACGAAAAGCCGGATAGCTATTCCTAAATTGCTCTGCATTAAATTTTAATACATGAACGACAGGGTGAAGATCACAGACACAAAAATTCTTTCAGACAATTGGTATGTCCTAAAAAAGGTTACCTATGAATACCGGCAAAAAGACGGTAGCTGGCTCACTTACACTCGTGAAGCATATGATCGTGGCAATGGAGCTACAATATTGCTTTACAATAGAATTGAAAAAACAGTGATACTTACACGGCAGTTTCGAATGCCGACATTTATCAATGGCAATGAGTCGGGCATGCTGATAGAAGCCTGTGCGGGTCTGCTTGATAAAGATAATGCGGAAGATTGCATCAGGCGGGAGACTGAAGAAGAAACCGGTTACCGGCTCAGGGATGTACGTAAAGTCTTTGAGGCTTATATGTCACCGGGTTCAGTAACTGAAGTTTTGTATTTTTTTGTTGCTGAGTATGAAAAATCCATGAAAGTGAATGATGGCGGTGGGGTTGAACATGAGCAGGAAAATATCGAAGTGTTGGAATTCAATTTCGATCTGGCACTCAAAATGATTGAATCCGGCGAAATCAAAGACGGGAAAACGATTATGTTACTGCAACACCTAAGACTTCAGAAGATCCTTTAAAAGGAGTTGTGAGTTATGAGTTATGAGTGATGAGTGATGAGTGAGTGATGAGTGAGTAATGAGTTGTCAGTATAGTGCGTTTTAGGACGTCCCATTAACTAATATTTCATGTTTCTCACACTCATCACTCACTCATCACTCATCACTCATAACTCATCACTCATAATTCTATTAAACTTTCTTCAAAAGCCGTAGAAGTTGCTAAATGTTCCACGTTTTTCATATCGTGCTGAACGGTTTTGATCTTTGCTTTTGCCAGATCATAGGCATCTTGTCCAAGAAAGAGATGAAGTGGTGGCTTCTCAAGATTAGATACTTCAATCATCACCTGGGCGGCTTTTTCAGGGTCTCCCGCCTGGTTGCCGTTCAGGCCTTCCTGGTGAAGATTCTGCGTCGCGCGGACAACGGTATAGTCAGCGATTTCATTAGCCGGTACCCGCAACGAACCCGCATCAAGGAAATTGGTTCTGAAGTATCCTGGTGAAACTATTGTTACATGAACGCCAAAAGGTTTCACCTCAGCTGCAAGGGATTCCGAGAAACCATGTACAGCAAATTTTGTTGCTGCATAAATTCCAAAACCGGGGAATGCGCCATTAAACCCGCCGATAGAAGCTACATTGAAGATATGTCCTGAATTTTGTGCCCGCAGATAAGGCATGGCTTTTCTTATCACGTTTAGGGAACCAAACACGTTGATGTTGAAGTTTTCCCTGGCTTCGTTGTCTGTTAATTCTTCCAGGCTACCTATCTGACCATAGCCTGCATTGTTTACAACTACATCTATGCGTCCAAAATGATTTACCGTTTTTTTAATCGCAGCTTCAACGCTGTTTTCATCGGTTATTTCAACTTTCAAAGCCAGGAAGTTTTCAGATGTTGAGTTAACAGCGTCCTGCAGTTCTTTGGCATTTCGTGAAGTTGCGGCAACACGATAACCGTTTTCAAGTAATTTTTTTGTAAGTGACAGGCCCAATCCTTTGGAAGCGCCCGTAATAAACCAAACATTATTTTTCATGTCTTTGTGCTTTTTGAATTGTATTTTTTGTTTGAATTGTCTTTGTCTATGAACTGTCTGTGTCTTTTGAACTGTCTGTGTCAATGAATTGTCCTTGCCTTTTGAATTGTCTTAGATTTTAGTTTTAATTGTCTATTACATAGTAACTGTCTTATGAATAATTGTCATTTGAATTTTAATTATCTTTTTTGACGATTCGAATGTCTTTGATACTTCAAAGTTAGATCACCTTGCTCCCGTTGTTGTTATCGTCATCAAACCAATTCTTACATAATTCAAACATTAAGGGCTTGCAATTCTAGATGAGACAGGAATTGATAAATAACAGTTGGTAATAAAAATAGCGGGCTTACATATTGGCAACGCCTTTAATAATTGTCAAGGCGGATAAACTACAAGTTTGAAGGAAAAGTATGCAGATTGAAAATGATCGAAAGGATAACGGGCCTTCCTGCCATTCCAGGATATGTAATCATATTGTGGCTTTAATCTTAATGCCTGCAGCTATCACAAGATCCCGGTCTAACACTAAAAGTCAAAATCCTATTTAAAAAATCAAACAAGATTGAAAATAAATTCAGAAAGTATGAATCGGAAAAAATGAGTCTCAGAACAAAAATCGAATCTCAAAGTAATTTGGACTCTCAAAACAAAATTGAAACTCAAACAAAATTGAAACTCAAACAAATGAAACTCAAACAAATGAAACTCAAACAAATGAATCTCAATCAAAATGAATCTCAATCAAAATGAATAATAATCACAAGTTCCAGATTTTGAAATAAATTATGAATGATAGATGAAGAGAATTGTAAAATTTTTGTAATTCATATTTTCCTTTCATAATTCATAACTCATAATTCATATCTCTCTTTACTCAGTTTCTGAAAGCAGAAGGTGCCATTTGCGTTTGCTTCCTGAAGAAGTTTGTGAAATGAGAAGGTTCCTCAAAGCCGAGGCTGTAGCTGATTTCTGAAATGTTCCAATTAGTATGTTTAAGCAGTGCCATTGCTTCCCTGGCTAGCCGGTCGAATATATGATTAGTGGTGGTCTTGCCGGTTGTTGACCTGATTGCCCTGTTCAGATGATTTACATGCACAGAAAGCTGCTCGGCAAAATCTCTTGGTGAACGGAGGGTAAAGCGTTGATTGGGCGTTTCAATTGGAAATTGCCTTTCAAGTAGCTCAGTAAATACGGATGTTATACGGGCATTGGCATCAGTATGCTGATATAAGTTTTCGGTTGGCTGAATCTTTAATGCATAGTGTATGAGTTCAGTGATATAGTTACGGATGAGATCATACTTGTACATATAGTCGGACTTTATTTCATTCAGCATTTTATCAAAAACCTGCGAAACATAAATATCCTGTTCCGGGGTTAAAGTATATGCTGGTTTGCTTCCTGGCATAAACATCGGAAGTTCCCTGATGCCTCCGCGCATTCCTTCAGTGAAAAAAGCCTCTTTAAATATGCAAAAGCTACCGGTATCATCCTCTGTTAATTGTTCGAACTTATAGGGAACGGCCGGATTAAAAAATATGAGTGTGCTGCCATTTACTTCTATGCTCTTGTCGGCATAATGATAAGCATGTTTGCCACGCATCAGGGCAACTTTATAGAAATCGCGCCTTGAGTATTGAACCGGCGTGCCATTAGGACCAACGCAATCAGCCATTCGGAAAACATTGAAATGACCGATGTCCTTCTGAAGGTTTTCGGGTAACCAATTCATTTTTTTCTGATAGAATTCTTCCAATGTTTCTGTCTTCGACATATCTTAAATTTAATAAATTTCAACAGGATTATTTAACATCCATTATTCAAGACTTATTCTACTACACTTATTTCAAGACTTATTCAACCACACTGTTTTTCCTGCCGGTAATTTCTTACATACCCTTGCTGCCATATTCTTTTTGTTATGTTCTTCTCAATTTTTTGGACCCGTAAAGATTATAGCTCGGCTAACTGGTCCTGATACGGGCTATAGAAACTATTTCTTTTCAGCGTTTGGGCGTTTCGCGGTAAAATACATGGCCCCCATGATACAAGGTATCTTTTCCACTAAAATCACCGCTAGCGGTAAATCCTGTGTCGTCCCAATAGCGGATATGACTATTTTTTATTTCGTACCTGCCGTTATATGCATGTTGCCTGGATCCTCTTGCTTTGTCATAGCGTCCGTTTGGAAGTAATTCCTGCCTGATATGACCATCAGCAGTTATCCAAATGCCTGAATAATTAGTTGCCTGTTCCATGAGGCCTGGTTCCATCATGGTTAATTTTTCGCTTCTTGTCACTATAGTGGTTGTGCCCGCCATGGTGATGAGCATGATAATTGAAACAATAATAGTGAGATAGTTGACTGCCATAACTACTGATTTTGATATTTCAAAGATACAGTGCTGCCGGATCGCTGTTATTGCACGTATCAAATCAATACTTGCAAAATTCAAACAATCTTCAAGAGAAATATGGATTATGAGTTATGAATTATGAAACCAGTTATGAAATAATAAATTCATAACTCTTGAACTCTAAACTCCTTTCATAATTCATAACTCATAATTCATATCTCTCTTGAAGGGTTTTTCCATTTATCCCTGAGTTTTTCTATTGTTCCCTCTACCCGTTTTTTCCTGGTTTCATCTCTTTTTGCGGTAACTATCCATTCAACATATTCCTTTCTGTGTGAAAAAGCCAGCTGGTTGAAATAGGCTGCGACCTGTTTATCCCCGTCCAGTGCCTTTTGAAGATCTTCAGGAATCCTGGTTGTTTTTTTTACAGGGTCGATATAATCAAATATAACCCTGGGCTTTTTAGTGGCCTTTTGCTTTTGATCTGATTCGTTTTCCCGCCTCATAGAAAATGTCGACCAGGTATCGTCAAAAGAAATGAGTGAGAGCCATTTGAGACCCGGCTCTTTTAATAGCGATTCCCAACCAATATCCCGGGTAAGATCAGTTTGCATTTTGGAAGTTCCTTTCGGATAATAAATCCAGCAAATCACATCTTCCTTCAATAATTTTTTGATTTTTGGTATACCTGCTTCAACTTCCTTTTGTGTTTTTATAAACCAATGTATCTGGTCGTAGTTTTTAAGATTGGGACCAGCAGCTATTTCTGAATTTTTGGCTTTGATTGTTTTATCAAAATCAGCCGGGGCAGAGATTGTCAGAATCTTCATGCCAGGCTTGAGACGCAGCTTATCCAGGAGGGTTAATGCCATATATATTTTATTACAAGACGAATTTAATATTTAGTCTTTAGGTAATGGCAGACGGATGATAGGCAGATCCCGGTGTCTCACCCCGGTGGCGCGATATACGGCGTTGGCAACTGCTGCACCTGCCGGTCCCTGGGCCGCTTCGCCCGCACCCATGGGTCCGTCTGCGGGATTATTCAAAACAACGACCTCAGTTTCAGGAACCTGGGTAAAGCGGAATATGGGATATGTTTTCCAATCAATACTTAAGATGCGATGGCTATCGAATTTAACCTCTTCCTGCATTGTCCAGCTCGCTGCCTGGATCATACCTCCTTCGGTTTGATTAATAATTCCATCGAGGTTGATGGTCTCACCCGCATCTATAACCGAATACATATTGTGGATGATCAGCTGTTCATTTTCCCTATTATATGATACTTCTGCCGCAACAGCACAATAAGCTGCTGAATTTTTGTACCTGGAAAATGCAATGCCAAGACCATATCTCATATTTTTCTCTGCAGTTGGATTTATGCTTGTTACAGCATTTACAAATTTGGCATTTGAAGGGCTCTCTTTCCTGGCGTCTGCCATGGCTTTAAGTTTTAGCAACACGGCTTTTGCACGATCATCATTCAGGTGCATCAACCGGAATTCAAAGGGATCCTTACCTGCTTTTTCAGCCAGTTCATCCATAAAGCTCTCGATCGCAAATATATTTCCATAAGCACCTAAACTTCTCAGCGCTGAAACACGCAGTGGGCCATCAAAAAAATGTACATCAATCTGCTGGTTAGGAATTTCATAATATGGATCAGCGTTGCGAAAAGCCCCACCGCTAAATCCGCCCGGTTTCCCCGGAAACGGTTTTGATATGTATTTTGCCGTTAACAGGTTTTCAGGGTTGCCTCCGGGTCTTGTGGCATGTGTATCTGACCAAAGATCATGATGCCAGTCTGTTATTTTACCTGCCTGGTCCAGTTTTGCTTTCAAATCCATTATCATGGCACTGCCATAAGGTTCCCAGGCATGTTCATCCTGTCGTGACCATTGCAGCCTGATATGTTTGCCGGGATTGGCGATAGCCAGCACAGCAACTTCTGCAGAAACGTCGTCAGCACCATTATGCCCATAACAACCTGAACCCGGCACACCGATAATATGAATGTTTTCAAGTGGAATGTTCAACATTTTCTGCAAAGCAACCCGGAGCGGATAAATGCCCTGGCTATGTGACCATATATGAAGTACTTCCTTTTCGAATAAAGCCACCGAACATGATGGGCCGATAGAACCATGCATCATGTAGGGCTTATAATAAGACGCAGTATAAACCCTGGAACCAGCGCTGTTTTCGAATGAGGGGCTCCCTTTCGCCTTGACCTCCTCCTTTTTCGACGGCAGGGTTTTGATATAATCCTTGAATGTTTTTACATCTTCCGGGATCAAAGCTTCTTTTTTGTCCCACTGGCAAAAATTGCTACCGACCGTTTGTATTTGTACAGCAGTATATTCGTTTTCCGTTATCACACCGATAAAACTCCCATCTACAACGGCCCTTATTAATGTTGGAAACTGAATCTTCAGCGCTGCTTCATCAAGCGCAATTAAACGGGCACCATAAGAAGGTGGTCTTAATATCCGCGCATGTACCATACCCGGGAATCTTAGGTCCTGTACAAAAACCGGTTTGCCGGTAACCATATTTTTGATGTCGTCCCTTGCAATTGCCTTACCTACGAGTTTATATTCGCTGTTTGGTTTCAGCTTTACCGGCAATGTTACCTTATCAGTTATCTGTTTGCCAGCCAGCAATTTTACAAAAGTGATTTTCTTTAATTTATCGGCCGAGCTAATTGTCCCTTCCGCCATTGTCAATTTCGATTCAGGAGTTTTTAAGGCAATTGCAGCAAGGGCAAGCAATTTTTGCCTGGCAGCAGCTGCTGCATATCGTACAGACATCGCACTATTATCCATAGAACCACTACCCGCTGTATAGCCTTCATCAGGTGTTAAGCCGGTTTCAGCAAGGGTAACATCTACCTGGTCCATTCTCATATCAAGTTCTTCGGCCGCTACCTGCGCTATGGCTGTTCTTATCCCCTGGCCTAATTCCATTTTCCCGGTAAACACGTGCAGGCGTCCTTCCGGCGTAATACGGAGCCAGGCATTGATAGCAGGATTTCTTCGAAGACTAGGGGGTAGTTCATCCGCCATGAATCCATCTGCTATGAATTCATCTACAGCGACACCCGCAATAAGCGTTTGGCCGAGGGTAAAACCTATAGTAAGGCAACCTGCATTTTTTAAAAATTCTCTGCGGATCATAATTGATGCATTATCATAATGGAAAGTTAACCAATGACTATAATGGAAAGTTAACCTATCACGCGTTTTACGGCACGGATGGCACGGGACTGGCTTCCGCAACGGCAAAGACATCGCTGTAATCCATCCCTGATCTGCTGATCATCAGGGTTTGAGTTAATATTTAATAATGATACAGAACACATCACCATTCCATTCAAACAAAAGCCGCACTGAGCTGCCTGTTCTTCAATAAAAGCTTCCTGGACGGGATGTAGCTTATTATTTTTTTCCAGTCCCTCCAATGTTGTAACCGTATGGCCCACCACCACAGAGATGGGGATCATACAACTGGGATGTGCAAGCCCATCCAGCAGCACCATGCAAGCTCCACATTGCTGTAAACCACATCCGAACTTTGGGCCGTTTAGCTCAAGTTCATTGCGGAGAATGTATAAAAGTGGGGTTGAAGCTTCAGCTTTTATTGAATGTTCTTTGCCATTTATTATCAACGTGAAAGATGCTATCATACAAAAAGATTCACTATAAATTTAAACGTTTTTTGGAAGGTTAGACAACCTTGATCGGGAACTAACTTCCCACAATCAAAGGAGAACTCACCGGCATGGGTGGACTCACCGGGCTGATAAACCCAGATTCGGCAAGCTTTACAGTCTTTAGTAGTTTTTGGTACGATTTTATTACATATAACCCCAGATTCTGCTCCCTTCCAGGTTTTACCGGGCTGCCTGATTTGGCAATCTGGCGAATTCTCTTAAATTTGCAGTACAATGTTCAAACATTGATATTTAATCATTAGAATAATATCATAGTATATCAATTAATTAAGCAACAAAATACCAATAAGCAACAAAACACAATTTAAAAAAACCACATTTATGAAAAGCAAAAATTTGATTTATGTCGCCGCATTTTTAGTATTGGGTTTCAGTGCCTGCACTGACGCGCCAGAGTCTGATAAAGCGGAAACCTCCGAAGCTAAGGCTGTAGAGACCGCCAACGGGGAATCAAGCGGGGAATCATATAAAGTGGATCCTGCGGGTAGCAAAGTTGAATTTATTGGGACAAAGGTAACTGGTTATCACCTGGGAGAAATCAAAATCAAAAACGGAGAACTTGCGGTAAAGGATGGCAATGTTACCGGTGGCAATTTTATCCTGGATATGACCAGTTTAGATATTCATGGAGGTTCTGATACCGCTGCCGATAATAAACTGGAGGGACATCTCAAGTCAAAAGACTTTTTTGAGGTTCAGGGAAACCCGGAAGCAACTTTTGTTGTGACTTCAGTAAAACCATTTACGGGCACTGTAAAGGACACAGCAGACAAACGCCAGGAAGCCATCAGTAAATATAAGGTATCCAATCCTACTCATACCATCAGCGGAAATCTTACCATAAAAGGTGTTACAAAAAACATTGAGTTTCCGGCGCAGGTTACCATCAGTCCGAATTCAGTGGATGCGCTGGCTAAATTCAACATTGATCGCAGAGAGTGGAACATAGTTTATCCTGGTAAACCTGATGATCTTATACGTGACCAGGTTCATCTTGGAATTGCATTGAAAGCAGCGAAATAAATCGCCGAAAAATTCTTTATAATACCGGGAATAATTCAACCCCAGGTGGGATCAAGCTAAGGCCAGGTGTTAAATATTACAGGTATTAAATATTACAGGTATTAAATAATAACAACATGCGGTAATGGAATATTAAGTCCGGTCCGCATGTTTTTATTATGTTCATACCGGCCCGGATTTTTTAATATAATCATATCGCCCCCCCAGTTTTAATATGATCATACAGGTCCTCAGGTTTAGTAAGTTCATACTGGCGCCGCAGGTTTTAATATGTTCATAATCCTGGATTAAAACCCGGCATATTGTATTGATATGTGCTTCAGGTGATTATTCAATATTTAGTTGTCGAAAACTAAATAGGGTGGCCCGATTTTTTTAGCTCCCGGTTAAAAGAACGTTATGAAAAGCTTACTGTTTTTAGCAGCACTGGTACTGACCATTGCTGGTTGTAAGGGGCCAATTAATATCACAGGCAATCCGGATGATCATACAAATACCAGCGGAACACTTGGTTCTGCAAGAATGACTAATGAGTTGCCGAGGAAATCTGACAATATGAAAATACCCGATACGATCTCAAGGACAAAAGACACTTTGCGCCGGAACTAAAAAACCAACTGAGCTGCAGAGGAATTATTACATTACTGATTTTCCTGTTGGTATAATGATTGCCTGTCACAAATCGGTACATTCGTAGAGAATGGCGTTAACCTGATTAAGACATGAATCTAACACCAAAGGCAAACCTGACAGAAGGGGAAGTTAAGCGCGGACTGAAATATATTATATGGGATGGACTGGCCTCAGAAGCTATGAATGCACTAACGGCGGGAGCTTTCATGGTTGCATTGGCCTTGCTTATGGGGGCTTCCAATTTCCAGATCGGGGTGATTGCTTCCTTGCCGACATTTACGAATATCTTTCAGTTGCTGGCCATCTGGCTTGTAAGAAAATATAACAACCGCCGTGCTGTCAGTGTGTATTGTTCATTTCTTGCCCGCACTCCTTTAATTGTTATCGGTGCACTCGCAATATTTGCGCCTTCATTTCAATCCATCCAACTTCTTATATTTTTTCTTTTCTTCTATTACCTGTTTGCGTCATTTGCTGGCCTAAGCTGGAATTCATGGATGAAGGATCTTGTACCGGAATCGATGCTTGGCTCTTACTTTTCAAAACGCAGCAAGTATTCACAGATCATGAATGTTTCTCTAAGCATCATGTTGGCTTTTGCAGTTGACTATGTAAAAGATCATTTTCCTGACAAGTTATTATCGGCTTATGGAGTTATGTATATCGCGGGTGGAATTGTTGGAATAGCAGGAGCAATTTTTTTGTCCAAAGCTCCCGAACCACAATCGAGTTTATCCAAGGAAAATATCTTCGTTTTATTAAAGCGACCATTGAGCGATCCGAATTTCCGGAGTTTGCTGATCTTTAATTCAGCCTGGGTTTTTGCGTTGAATCTTGCGATACCATTTTTTTCAGTGTACATGCTGAAAACAATGAACCTGTCGCTGTCTTATATCATTGTTTTAACGGTGATCAGCCAGCTCTGCAGTATTTTTGCGGTAGGCTTGTGGGGAAGATTTTCAGACAGATATAGTAATAAAACTATAATTGCCATAGCTGCACCAATGTATATAGTTTGTATACTAGCCTGGTGTTTTGTTGGTATATATACCACCTTTGCCGCAAATATGACGCTGCTCGTGTTGATTCATATTTTTACAGGCATAGCAACATCTGGAATTAATCTGTCGCTTGTTAACATCGGATTAAAACTCGCTTCGAGACAAGAATCAATCATTTATCTGTCTGCAAAAAATATCATCACTGCATTTTTTTCATCTATAGCCCCGTTGATAGGAGGGATACTTGCAGATTTCTTTACAAGCCGCCGGCTAAATATCACAGCAGAATGGACCGATCCAAAACTTAATAAGGTCTTTCGCCTGCTTGCATTGCATGAATGGAACTTCCTGTTTTTAATTGGAGCTTTTCTTGCGCTGCTTTCATTGCAGTTACTTGGTCGTGTTAAAGAAGTTGGTGAAGTTGAAAAGGATGTGGTTGTAAGGGTGATGCGAAGCACAATCCGTTCCGGCTTAAAGGACCGCTTTGTCATCGGTAACCTGCTAAGTATTCCGGAGCAGGTTTGGGGCATAATTAAACGAAAACCGACGTCAGCTGAAGTAAGGGAAGAGAAAGTTAAAAATGAAGCAGGTAACATTTAGTTTAGTGGTAAGTGGTAAGTGGTGAGTTGAGTGGAAGAGTTATGAGTTTACGAGTATGTTTTCGAAATAATGAATGTTAAATGATCTGTTGAAACATTAAGTATAAAAAGGAAAGCTGCCCGAACCAGGCAGCTTTCCTTTTTATACTAATATGATTGAGACACTCTGGCTTTAATAAAGCACTCATCTTTTAAAAAATTCACAACTTCACCACTTACCACTCACCACTCACCACTAAGTTAAACGGCGTCAGATAAAGAAGTAAATGTGAAGTCCCTGATCTTCATCGGTGGTACGATGACGTTACCGGAGCGCACTGGTTTGCCAAGTTCTTCAACGTTGTTGAGCATGATGATCGGGCTCTCATTAAAACGGAAGTTTTTTATTGGAAACTTGATCTGTCCATTTTCAATATAAAAAGTTCCGTCACGGGTAAGTCCGGTTAACAGAAGTGTCTGGGGATCTACAGAACGTATATACCAGAACCTTGTTACCAGTATACCTTTTTCAGTTCCCTTGATTAATTCTTCAACAGATTTTGTTCCACCTTCCATAATGAAACTCCGCTGACCTGGTAAGGGCTGTACTTTTTTCTGATCGGCCCAATAGCGGCTATAACTAAGATTTTTAACTACACCTTTATCAACCCAAATCGTTTTGGTTAATGGAAGTCCATCCCCGCTCCATGTACTACCGGGGAGTTCAGGATGCAGGGGATCAGAATACAAGGTTACCTGCTCATTAAATAATTGCTCGCCAAGCCTGGTGCCACCACCTTTTTTGCTCATATAGCTGCGACCTTCATCTGCCTGGCGGGCATCAAGTCCGAATGCCAGGTTACCCAACATATCGCTGGCTGCAAGCGGTTCAAGAATAACCGTGTATTTGCCTGGCTCAATTGCACGTGCATTTGCAGAGCCATTGGCTTTGCCAGCTGCAATTTTACTCAGGGTAAGTGTATCAAGTTTGTTTACATCATTGAATGACTGGTCAACATATCCTGAGCCGGTACCTTCCTGGTTACGTACAGTTACCGAGAAAGACACATCGGTACTTGTATTATAAGCAAACAAGCCTTTGGAATTCATCATTGCGTTGAACCTTGTAGTATTCTCAAGAAAGCCGGCTGCTTCCAGTTTTGCTTCTTTAGAAACCTGCAAACTTTTTCCAACCATTTCAGCTCTTGTATCAGGTGTGATTTCTGCGGTGCTCTTCAGGTATCCGACAGACTCTGCAAAGGTCTGTGGTCCCAGCAGAGGCATGTATTCAGGATTCTCCGGTGCAAGTTGGGCAAGTTCCTCAGCGCGCTTAACGCATTTCTGAAGAGATGCATCATCAAATTCATTGATGGTTGCTGCGCCGGTTTTTTTACCGAATGATGAACTGACTCCGAGGGTCATAGTACTCGACTCGCCCGCAGTTGATACAGCATTACGTGCATAACGGATATTACCGCCATCACTGCCGCTGAGTGATACCGTGGTTTCTTCGGCCTTCGAGAAGCTTAATACTTTTTTTAGTATTGTTTGCGCTTCATCTTTTGAAATAATTGCCATAGTGAATTATATTTTTTTACCTGTATTGATCACATTTACTCCATTGAATCGGGTGGTGGAACAACCGTGTGACACGGCGCTCACCTGGCCGGGCTGACCCTTGCCATCGAAAAATGATCCGCCCAAACGGTAATCACTTTTATCTGCGATAGCAGAGCAGGAATTCCAGAACTCCTGCGTGTTTGATTGATAAGATGCATCACGCAACATACCTTCTATCTTACCATTCTTTATTTCAAACGCCAGTTGACTGCTGAACTGAAAATTATAACGTTGCTGATCTATTGAGTATGAATTTCTGCCAAGCATATAAATTCCTTTCTCAACATTTTTGATCATATCCATGGCATTCAGTTTCTGTGTACCGGGCTGCAAAGAAACATTAGGCATTCGTTGGAACTGGACGCTGCTCCAATCGTCTGCATAACAACATCCCTGTGATGATTTTAAGCCAAGTATATGTGCCTGGTCGCGGATGGTCTGGTAGTTGACCAGGATTCCATTTTTAATAATATCCCATTCGCCGCATTTCACACCTTCGTCATCATAACCAACTGCAGCGAGTGATCCATTCTGGGTTTTATCTGCAAGGAAATTTACTTTCGGACTTCCGAAGTTGAATTTTTTTGATTGCCATTTATCGAGTGTCAGGAATGATGTTCCTGCATAGTTCGCTTCATAACCAAGTACGCGGTCCAGTTCAGTCGGGTGACCAACAGATTCATGAATGGTAAGAAACAGGTTGGTCGGATCAAGGATCAGATCATACTTGCCTGGTTCAACCGGTTTTGCGGTAAGCTTTTGTTTTACATGTTCGGTAGCAGTTTTCACATCTTCCAGCATATTGTAACGATTCCTGTACAGGGTAAATATGCTGTTGATTTCTTCTGACTTATCTGGTGTAAGATATTCGTATCCCATACCCATAGGCGAGCTTAATGCATTGCGGGTCTGGAACTGGCCGGATTTTGAATCGATTTTTGTAACCGTAAAAGTCGGCCATAAACGATGTACGTCCTGGTCAATATATGATCCGTCGGTAGATGCAAAATATTTCTGTTCGTTGATAAGGAACAGGGATGAGTTTACAAAGTTTGCACCGCCTTCCAATGCAGCAGCATTCACTGCCAGCAGCAGATCAAGTTTTTCCTTGATGGGTATCTCGAATCCATTTTTCTGGATGGGTGTTTTCCAGCTGACTTCACCATAACCTTTCTGAGGTGCAAGCTGAACCGGCTCTGTCAATAGCTTTGAATTCACTTTCGCTATACGAACTGCCGCAGTCGCAGCTTTTGCAATGCTGTCTTTATCAAGATTGTTCAAAGAAGCAAATCCCCAGCTGCCATTCGCAATCACGCGAATACCCATACCATAAGATTCAGTATTTGCAATGCTTTGAACGCGCTTTTCCCTGGTGGCCAGTGATTGATTAAGATAACGCCCGATACGAACATCGGCATAAGTTGCTCCCTGTGATTTAGCTGTGTTTAACGCAACATCAGCGAGTTGTTTCTTCAGTGCAGTATCAACAGGGTTAAGTAGTTGCTCAGGTGATACCAGGTTACCTAGTACAGGCACGCTTTGCATCATAGATGCACCGACACCCATTCCGGATAAGTATAAAAAGTCTCTTCTTTTCAATGTTGTTTTTTTTGTTTTGCTTAACCTATTTTCCTCGCAGTATTAATAACATTTACACCATTGAACCTTGTGGTAGCGCTGCCATGTGATACGGCATTGCTTTGAGCCGGCTGGCCTTTACCATCATTGAATGCACCACCTAAGCGATAGTCTGAAGCATCACAGATTGCTCCGCATGAATTCCAGAACTCCTGTGTGTTGGCCTGGTAAGCTACATCGTTGAGCATACCAACGATTTTACCGTCTTTGATCTCGTAAAAGTTCTGGCCACCAAACTGGAAGTTATAACGTTGCTGGTCAATCGAAAACGATCCGTCGCCAATGATATAAATACCCTTCTCAACATTTTTAATCATATCATCAACGCTGAGTTTTGTTTTGCCCGGCTGCAGTGATACATTTGGCATTCTCTGGAACTGTACATCACTCCAGCTTTGAGAATAGCAGCATCCTTGTGAAGCATTCAGGCCGATGATATGCGCCTGGTCGCGGATGGTCTGGAAGTTTACAAGTTTACCATCCTTAATAAGATCCCATTTGCCACATTTTACACCTTCATCATCATAACCTACTGCACCCAGGGAGCCTGGTTGCGTTTTGTCTGCCACGATATTTACCAGTTCGTTTCCGAATTTGAAATTTTTTGATTTCCAGCGGTCAAGTGTCAGGAAAGATGTACCGGCATAATTGGCTTCATAACCAAGCACACGGTCCAGTTCTGTCGGGTGACCAACGGATTCATGAATGGTGAGCCACAAATGTGACGGATCCAGTACCAGGTCGTATTTACCCGGTTCTACAGATTTTGCTTTCAGTTTCTGATCTGTATCTTTTGTTGCTGCGATAACATCTTCAAGCATATCATAGCGACCCTTATATAATGGTACGATCCCTGCTATTTTATCAGATGGCCGGGCCTGGAGATATTCATATCCCATACCCATTGGTGAACTCAATGAACGTCTTGACATAAACTTTCCGCTGGCGCGATCAATCCGGGTAACGTTGAAGTTTGGATAGATCCGCTGTATATCCTGGTCAATATATGAGCCATCGGTTGAAGCAAAATACTTTTGTTCATTCACCGCAAAAATCACGGAGTTCACAAAAGTTGCCCCGTTTTTCAAAGCAGCATCGTTTACCTGCAAAAGCAAATCAACTTTTTCCTTTACCGGAACAGAGAACGCATTTACTTCCACTGGTGCCTTCCAACTTACTTCCCCGAATCCTTTCTGCGGTGCAAGGCGAACTGCCTCACCCTGTATCTTCGCATTTGCTTTTGCAACTGCAACTGCCTGCTCAGCCGCTTTGGCAATAGCATCTTTTGTTACATTGTTTGTTGCTGCAAATCCCCAGCAACCATTAGCGATAACACGAATGCCGATACCAAAAGATTCCGTGTTTGCCACACCCTGAACTCGTTTTTCACGGGTAGCAACAAACTGGTTCAAATAGCGGCCGATACGAACATCGGCATAAGTTGCGCCTTTTGATTTAGCTGCATTCAGAGCAACGTCAGCAAATTCTTTTTTTATCTTAACATCAATGCCTTCATTTAAGGCTTGCAGTGGATCGATTTCATTGCCAAGGAGCGAAAATTCCGGCAGAAACATTGCACCCATGCTCATGGCAGACAGGTGAAGAAAGTCTTTTCTTTTCAAGGTATTTCCTCTTAATAGTTAGTGAATGGTGATGTATTATAATTAAAATACAGAACAGCAATCTATGAAAATTTTATTAACTACTACCTGCTATTGTGAAATTTTTCTTCAATCCACAAATATGTACAGCAAATAACAAACATTAGAATTATATATAATCTTGTATGCCGTTGAAATCCATTTGCAATAGCGGTCCTGGTTGATATTTGTTTATCTGTTGATTGTGATAATTGTATTTCATTAGCCGTAATCTTTTTAACTGCAAGCAAATCATTCCAGTCGGCTTTGCCAAAGTTGTACCAGTAAAACGACTGGCTATCATTTGACACAATGGTTTGCCAGCCAGTTTTGCGTGGCCAATAAATTCCCTTCCACTGAAAGGGCAGAATAAACTGTTGATTAAGGGGGATAAACGACTGGTTAACCCTGGCTTGAAAAGGCAATGAGTCTGCCGACTCCACAGTCATTATTGCGGGCTTGTCTGTAATTGTTATTAATGGATCGATGGAATACTGGTCCGGAACAAGTTTTGTCTTTGATGTTTCACTGATCAGATCTGACCAGTATTGGCGATAAGCAATTGTGTCGCCGGTCAGCACCCAATTATAGGTATTTGCTATTGTTGTAGATAGCAATTTTCCATTTCCCGAAACTGCGGATGCAGAGAAAAGATGACCTTCTTTATCCATTATAATTGGCCTTACCTGTTCCAGGTTGCTGATAAACATTGGACGGGTGGCGGTAAGAACTGGCATTGTTGCACTGGTATCTGCACCCTGCAGATGTAACAGCTGATTATTGAGTGAACCGGATTGAATGTAACGGAAGGGTTCATTAAAAAACAATGAAGACAGTGTAATGCTGTCAACTTTTATGATCAGCCCGAGGCCATCCTGCTGAACAGCGCTCCGTATACTGTTGAGCTCGCCGCCGGAAAGTTTGTTTAGAGCCGTTGCATCGCCAATCACCAGGTCAAAATTATTTAACAGGTTGCTGTTGATCCTGTCAGCTTTGATACCAGAGATGTTAAGATATTCAGTATTGAATTTATTCATGCTCACGGTAGTCCGTATCGCTACGCCATAATTATTTGCGAATAACCAGTTCTTTAGAAATTTGTTTTCAAAATCAGGCGAAGAAGCCAGCACTAGTATTTTGATCGGCGCGGCTGTAACAGTTTCAAAAGGTATTTTCTCTTTTTGGATAGTGTCTTTCCCATCCAGGACCAGCAGGGTGTATACAGCTCTCCCTTTTTGTTTCGGAATAGTTTGTAACTGGAAGGTGGTCAACTGGTCTCCAGGAAGCTGCGTGGAATCGAGTATGGTATTAAAGCCTTGGAGGAAGATATTAAGATCTCCATGCTCCATGTTACGGAATGACCCCTGTATCCTGAGCTTGTCACCAATATTTAACTGCCGGTTCCAATTGATAGAACTGAAATACCTTTTGATCAAAGGCGGATGAAAAAAGATAATTGATTTATCTAAAGCCTTCAATTCATTTACTTCAAGCCCATATCCCAAAACATGAATTTTTTTTATTGCCGGTTCAACGACATTTGAGGTACTGCCCAAATTTGAGGTACTGTTCAAATTTGAGGTACTGCTATCATCCATGATACCGGGCGACTTTTTTTCAGACCCGGGGATCTCATTTATATGATAAATCAGTATGGCTTTACTGTTTGCGGCTGCTATCCCGGGCTCGGTTGTATAAACTTTTGAAGCTGGCTTCGCGCTTAGTAATTTACGAAGTGTATCGGCAGAAGACCCTGTTGTAAGAATAATGATTTCATCAGAGCCTTCGTTAACCGGCTTTTTGTCCGACGATATATTAAGATAAAGCAGGTAGATACAGGTAATTGCCACCAGGCTGACCAATGCCCTCAGATGTTTATGTTTTTTATTCGGTCTTCTATAAGCAGCCCATAAAAGATAGCCGCCAAAAATCAAACTCAAAACCGGCGCTAAATAATTCCAGTAACTCATGAGCCGCGGGTCGATTTATTGAGGTTGATAAAATATTCCTTTGAAAGTTTCATATCCGGCGCTGATTCCCTGCTTTTCGGCATGCGCGTGGAAGGTTTAACTATCATTTGCAGTGCTTTGCCGGTGGTTATAAGGTCAGAAAAGCTGCCCTCGTTTTTTATTATTCTTTGTATTGCTTCAAAAGAAGGGAGGAACAATCGTGGATCGGCGCTTGCTTTAAGACTCAGTTGTCCGGCTGTTTGTTCAAGCACTTCAAGTTCAGTATTTGAAAGCACCGGAAGAGTTTGCTTGTTGCCAACACTTTTATTGTCTGGATTTTTATTGTTCGGATTTTTATAGTTCGGATTTTTATTGTCCGTTTTGTTATCTGCTTTGTTAGTAACTAAACCCTGGTTGCCCGGATCATTTTTGTTGTTCAGGATTTGCTCTTTCATTTCATCAAGAATGGTCATTGCATTTCTTAATACCAGTTCTTTTTGTGGCAGAGCCTGGTAAGCCTGGCTGTTGGACCGCTCAACGATCTTATCCAACTCACCCGTGAGTCTTTTTTCCAGTTTTAAAGGAGTTGTTTTGGCATTTGTTTTTGCAACATATTCTCTAGATTTTTGCTGAAGCTCTTTCAACAATCTGAGAGCCTTATACTCATAGGGAAGAGCATCGGTTGGTTTATAGGTCCGCAATCTTAATTCGGCATCCCACATCTCAGCCAGCACTGCCTTCAGATCTTTCTTGGTTTGCGGATCAAAAAAAGTAGCGTCTTCTGCGATATCGTGTTTGTGTGCATACCGGTCTATGATCTTCTCTGCATTATTAAAATCTTCCACTGATATTTTTTCGTCATGATCATCGTCGTGTTCATCACCTTCCTTTGGTTTTTCACCATCATGATCATGACCGATATTGCCATCTTCTCCAATATTTGTTTCAGATTCTTCACCCAGAAATTTGCCATATCTCAGTCGCAACAATTTCTGGTCTATTCCAAGATCATTGCATCGGTTGTTAAAGGTTTCTTTACTCATGGTATCCCTGCCTTTCAGCAACTGCTCTGTTTCAATGATGATCTGGCGCTGGCTGCGAAAGAACTCAGGCTTTATATCAACACCACTCATTATTCCATCCATACTCATTAATACAGACGTGTCCTCTATCTTAATAGTAAATATGTCTGATCTTGTTTCCTGTTTATTATTGTCAATTGCACTGATGTAAAAATAAAGTTCTTCACCGGGCTGCAAGCCCATGCCCGGAAGGTTAAATGTTTTGTTGAGTTTGTATTCCTTTCCCCCGGGTTCAAATTGATTGAATGCCAGTTTTTGTTCTTTAAATTTTACAGCCTCCCCATTGCCGCTGGCTATGGTGGCAACAATATTGCCTGAAGAGATGCCATAGTCGTCTGTGAGAACAAGATTAAGTGAAACTTGTTGTGATTGTCCATATTCAATTAAGGTGGCAGGCTTTGGCGTTTGCACAACAATCGTCGGTTGTTTGTCAGGTATAATTTCAAGCTGGTAAAACTCAGACAACTCGTTATCAATTTTTACCTGGTAAAAACCATTTGAGGAGATCCGTTTTTCGGTTGCCCAGGCTCCGGGCATTTTGTTTATTGATTCAAGATCGAGTACGGTGCTGTCATTGAATATAAGCTGGACTAAAGAAGGATTACCTTTTGTATTCAACTGCCAGGTAAGTTTCGAACCTTGCTCAGCTCTTACATTCAAACGTTGTTGGTTTCGCGTCGCTACGCCAGTATAGGCAGGTGGATCGATGGTAACTGTCACACCATTAATGGAGGGCAAAACTTTTTCCGGTTTTTGATCGGTGCCGGCTTTTTGCTGATTGTTTATTTGTTGAGAGCCCCAACTTAGCTGGGGACCAATTATATAAACTGTTATGGCTAGTACAATACTAAGTGTAAGCAGGAGTATTGCCTTTTTGATCCTGGCAAAGCCTGGGTTGCTTGTATGAAACCGCGCATCGGAAGACGCAATGTTAACCAGAACCGCAGAAATTTTTTTAACCTGTAATTTTTCAAGGAAGCCAAGTTCTTGTTCAGGCTTAAGAAGCAGCGCCGTGCTTTCTTCCAGCTGCGGATGTTGATTGTTCAGCAACTTTGCCGCGTCCTTGTCTCTTACTTTCCGGTTTTTGAATACAAATTCGATAGTGGCAAAAACAATAAGCGTAACCGGAATCAGCCACAAGATATTTAACCTTAGAGAAATATACAGGAACACCATCAATGGTAAAGCAATAGATAAGGCAATCAGGGCCATGGCAATAAGTTCATGGTTTCGCCATGACTTTTGTAAACCTGTTACGATCCTGTGCCCATCCCTGCCATACTGACCGGCCAGTTGATTTTTTGTTACCATAGTTCCCGGTCCGGTATCAGGTGCTGATATATTGCCTTTTGCTTCCGTCATTAATATTTTATTTCATCAATCCTGATTGGTTTATAGTTTTCTATTCATTAATCTTTATACAAGCCCTGCCTGCTTTTTATTTCTCTTGATTAATGAATTGTAAATGTTCGCTGCATGATTTGTGTTTCTTTTGTTTATTGAAATTATACGTTCGCAGCCTGCTTTGTATTTCTCTTGTTTATTGAAATTATACGTTCGCTTGCGAATAGAACGAAGGTGATCAACCAAAAAAGATTACTGAGCTCAATCACTTCAAATGCAGATTTGTTGTCCTTATAAGTTTGCCTTACCACCGTTGGAATAACATCCGCCACTTCTGTTCTTCTCTCGTCGTATCCCTCAACCATTCCCTTAACCTGGTCCTCAATGATAAAAGGAAAAAGCAATTTGGGAAATTCAGGGTTCCAGCTTAGATCGGACCAGGCCGGGTGAAACCGGGTATAGAATCTATATATATTTTTCCCTGGTATGGCTTTACCAGTATCACTTACATCATCTGTACTACTTACATCATCTGTATTATTGTCATTGCTACCATTTCCATCTTCAAGTGTCAGTAAGGGGTTGCCATAGCCGTCTTTCCACACCAGGTCTAAGTTTCCAACCGGGCCTGGTTTTTTTCCGGTATCGGCGATGCGTTGATAAATATTAATTGCATCAGGTGGAACTGCCCCATCCTTAGTAGTTAACCAACTTTTTGTTTTAACCGTAGTTCCAGGCTGATAAACAAACAGGTTTTCAGTGGAAAGATTTTCCGGTGGAATTTCATTCGACAGCCAGAAGAGCCAGTGCTGGGATTTCGGGATATTACTAATTTCATCAACTGTTATTAATGACAACTTATAATTCTCAAAACCCGCAATCGCACGTATGGCTGACTGCAGGTATCTTAAGTCTTCAGAAAATTTATTGTGATAGATGGTAACCAATATAGAGGAAGTATCGGTTTGCCGGAAGTTGACAGGTGTATTTAAGGAAACGCTTTTTATAAAATGGCTTCCATTATTTGCCGGTTGAAACGAAGCCAGCTGGTACCCACCGCTACTTAATTGCCTGGCTAAAGCGGGGATAGCTGTAAACGCAGTATCTGTTTGAGCCATCTGCCAGCGAAGGTCAATAGAAACTATTGGTCTCCGCGAAAAGTTATTGGGCGCAACATCAGCAAGTTTATCATTGCTGAAGAAATATACCGGGTAACCTGCCGGCAAAAGTTGGTCAGCCTTAAGTAGCATCGACCAGTAAGAAAATGTCTTTTTGGGTGATGCTGCTCCTCTCGCCATGAATTCCGAACTATCAGCAACATTTATCTTTTCAAATGCTTCATCAGCGGAACGCAGTTCAAAGCCTTTATTTAATAAGGAATCGATAGGTGATCTAAGCTGGCTATAAATCACCCTAAAATCTTTCTTATCGATAAGGACCCAGCCTTTGCCGTTCCGTTGTTTGTTCGCATGCCATTCAGGTCCGGCCATTAACATGGCAAGGAAAAGAATCATTAAACACCTGATCAATAAAAGCAGCCATTGGGAAAGACGAAGGCTCGATGTATTTTGTTGTGTTGCATCAGACATTAAAAGGGTAGAGCCGATCCGGAGCACTTTTCCTTTCCTGACATTCCATAAATGAATGATCACCGGTATAGTAATACCAATGCCCGCTGCTAACCATATGGGATTTACAAATTGTAACAACTATGCCTTCAATTTATTGCGCTGATTAATGAAATCGCGCAGCGCTTTATCAACCGGCTCATCCAATGCGGTTAAGCGGTAATAAATATTTTTGTTTAGTGAGAATGCCTTTTTTTCATCTATGAATGTTTGCAACTGTTGTTTATAGAGATCTTTATCCGCCTGGGGATTGATTGCAACGACCTGCCCGGTTTCAAGATCTTCCACAGCCTGGTAACCTTTGAAATTGAAATCCAGCTCATTCCTCCCCATCAAATGAAACAACATGATCTCATGTCTAAGCGCCACAAAAGAATTCAATAACTCACTGATCTCTTTATTTTCTTCATAAAAATCTGTAATAAAAATGAGCAACTCACGTTTATGCGTACCTGCAAATATGTCTTTGTAATTAATCGGTTCCGTGAACCTGCCAGCAGGTTTGATATTTTCAAGCTGGTAAAAATATCTGGAAAGGTGTTGATGATCTTTCCGGCAAGGCAAAGAAAAAAGATCCCCGTCACGAAAGACATATAAACCAATTGAATCTCCCTGGCTGTTGGCAAGATAAGCCAGGCAGGCAGCGAGGTAGCGGCCATAATCCATCTTTGTAAATTCACCATCCCTGTGATCCATCGAAGCACTGGCATCTATTACAAATCTTACCGACACACTGGTTTCTGTTTCTGATTCCCTTATATAATAACGGTCCGAGCGCGCATACATTTTCCAGTCGAGCGAACGTAGGTCATCCCCGGGCTGATAACTCCGATATTGGCTGAACTCCATCCCCGTGCCCTTAACATTGCTTTTATGTATGCCGGCCATAAATCCATCCACCGTTGTCTTAGCTGCCAGCGACAGATCCTTTATTGCCAGTAAAATTTTCGGATCAAGTAATTGACTCATACTTCTCAGTTTACATTCTCACCTATTTGACTCTTTTTTCTAAGTCACCTTTCGCAAATCCATAATATTTTCATCCAATCATTAACTCAATCACTATATCATTATATCACAAACTCACCACTCACCACTCACCACTAACTCATAACTCATCACTCATAACTCATCACTTCTTTAGTGACCATATCCGGCGTAATATTTTCTGCGTCTGCCTTAAAATTCATAAGAATTCTGTGTCTTAACACCGGGTAAGCCATTGCATGAATGTCTTCTTTGATCACAGCATATCTCCCTTTCAGGATTGCCCTGGCTTTCGCGGTTAGTATGAGTGCCTGGCCCGCACGTGGACCGGCACCCCAGCGAACCCACTCCTTCACAAACGGAACCTCGCTGGTTGCGGGACGCGTTGAACGGATGATATTGCTCACATAATTGATCAATTCTTCGTTGATGCTAACTTCCCTTACCAGTCCCTGCAACTCTTTTATTTCCTCTCCATTTACAACCGGGTTAACAATGGCCTTTTTATTGCCGGTTGTGTTTGCAAGAATCGCTTTCTCTTCTAACGCTGATGGATAACCGATTTGGATATAAAGCAGGAAACGGTCAAGTTGTGCTTCGGGAAGGGGATAGGTTCCTGCCTGTTCGATAGGGTTCTGCGTGGCAAGAATAAAAAACGGGCGGTCGAGTGGATAGGTTTTGCCACCATATGTTACCTCGAACTCCTGCATTGCTTCAAGCAAAGCAGATTGCGTTTTCGGTGGCGTCCGGTTAATCTCATCCGCCAGCACAATGTTTGCGAATAGTGGTCCCTGGTTGAATTTAAAAAAACGCTTCCCCGTGCTATGATCTTCTTCAAGGATTTCTGTTCCTAATATATCTGTCGGCATCAGGTCCGGTGTAAACTGTATTCTCCTGAACGATAGATGCAGCGCCTGCGAAAGAGTGCGTACCATCAGTGTTTTTGCAAGTCCGGGAACTCCTTCCAGCAAACAATGTCCACCAGCAAGTAAAGCGACAATGATTTCCTCCAGGATATGATCCTGTCCTACGATTACTTTTTGTATTTCTTTTTTTAACAGGGATAGCTTCCCGATCAATTCGTCAACTGTTTTTTCTGTTACTTCCAAAATCTATGTATTAATGAAATTTTAATTAAGCTGGCCGGTTTTTTCAACCGGCAATTGATATGATGGTTATCATATAGTTCAATTACTGGCGGCAGCCGTTGGAATGGTGATGAAAAAGTAAATTAGCTAAAAAAGGGAATGTAAAAAAACAGAATTGATAAGTGGAATTGTTATTAGCCCGGAAGTAAGGATATTTGTTATACAAAACCTATATAGAGAAAATTCATCATAAAATAAGTTAATGCCTGAGGCGAAGTTCACATTTACGAGATTACAATACAGATCCGGCGACTGGAACACTGATCAGCGAATGCCCTCAAACATTCTGAATTCCCTGATTGAATACACTACAATCCCTGTGAACACGGAAGAAAAAATTGTTGAGTTGAGCAGCGACGAGATCTTTGCATATCCATTTTGTTATCTGAGCGGCCACAAACTTGTTCAGTTTGATAAAAAGGAAGCATCAAATTTTAAAAAATATGTGCAGAATGGCGGTTTTGTTTTTGTTGATGATTGCAATCATGATATAGATGGTTTGTTTGCTAAATCTTTTGAAACACAAATGAGCAGCCTGTTTGGTGCAGGATCATTGAAGAAGATTCCCAATTCACACAATATATACAAGTCGTTTTTTGAATTTGAAAAGGGTCCTCCCAACACTTCATTTGAACTCAACGGATGGGGCGATGATCTTGTGCATGATTACCTGAAAGCTGTCGAAATCAATGGACGCATCGGCGTACTCTACAGTAATAAAGACTATGGTTGCGAATGGGATTATGATTTTCGCAACAAAAGATTTTTAGCCGAAGACAACACGAAATTTGGAGTAAACATCGTGGTATATGCGATGACCTGAGTAATAAAAAAAGTGGTAAGTGGTGAGTGGTGAGTTTCTTCATTTCATAACTCAACAACTACACTCACCACTTACCATTCACCACTCACAACTCACCACTAAATCGCGATCATTACTTTTTTGACATACACATCTTTCCCGTGTCTTATCTTAATTAAGTACATTCCTGAAGGCAGACCTTTCAGGCCAATCTGTTTCGTATATCTTCCGATAAAACCAGGAGTTGCGCTTCTGTAAACTGTTTGACCGGCTGCGTTTACCATGGTTATTTCGAGGTTTTCCTTCTTCTTGAATTCAAACTGTAACAAGAACCTGCCATCATTAGGATTTGGTGATACAGATAGCTTGATTTCGTTATCAGATATATCTATTACCGCGGTTGAAACAAAGTTTATTTCGTTGGACGATAACAAACACCCTGAAGCTCCGGTTACAACCGTTTTGTATACGCCTGAAACTGTGGGGCTATAAGCCTGGCCGTTTGCACCCGGTATTTCAGCACCATCTTTGAACCACTGGTTGCCGGTTGCAACTGAGCTGGTCAATGTACTACCGTTCAGCGAAATGCTGGGAAGTGAGACCGACTGTGCTACTACAGCTCTTCTCGCCGTCGGGCAATTGAGCAAATCAATCTTCATATCATAAAAAAAGTAGTAATAGGTTCTGAAATCGTTGGGGGAGGTCACATTATTACCAGTAATTGAAAATGTTTCTGGTATGCTCAGTGGATATGGCGAGGAAGCAACAGGGATATTATTATTGCGAAAAATCGTGGCACCATCGAGGCATCTTATCATAATTGCATACTTGGTACCTGCTTCCGGAATAGGAAGGTTCAGGGCAAACACCGCACCGGTATCCAGCGGATTGTTTACTTCAACCAGACCTGGTGCAGGTGTTGGAGTAGTTGCGAAAACATCGATAGTAGTGCTGGAAACGTTGAAATAAGAAATATTGGTAGCAGTTTCACTTGAAATATCTATTACCGAGAATTGGATCTTGCCAGGATTACCAATATACAGACGCGCACTTTCAATAATCATTGGTCCCGTTGTAGAGAACCTTACAAAATTGCCTATGAAATTGGGGTCATTTCCAAAAGCATTATATCCTCCTGATGGGTACACCATTTTGTTGGGGGGACCTACCTTGGTTTTCACATCGTTCAGACCAATATAATAAGTCCTGTTTGCCGGGATAACAGAAGTGGAAGTATTGTCGCCGCTTGCTATCGGAGTACCCCCTGTTGGAGTTGTATACCAATAGGCCTTGTCTGAGGTTAAGGTGCCTGTTCTTGTCAGCACTACCTGATTGCTGCCACATTGCTCTGCAGATCCTGTCGGTGCTGCTCCCGGAGTAGCGACTATGGCGGTGCCACTAATAGCATCATTCGAAGTTACCTGGTCGCCAGCCAGGTTAGTGCTGGCACTTACTGTATAAGTTGTTCCTGCGATAGCATTAAAAAAAGCCTGGAAGGTAAAAACGCCTTCTGCATATGGTGCCAGCGTAAGAGGATAAACCGTATTAAATGTTGCAATAGTTACAGCGCCGTTTTTAACGGTAGCAGCAACCGGAATATTAGACTGTGCCACATCCCCGAAATTTTTCAATATAACAGTTACCATCTGCGAATCGAGTGCACAGATATTACCCGAAGGGTTGAAGATGGCTGTTATTCCAACGTTTTTCGAAGGTGTTGCCACCTGGGCGCGGAGATCTATCGTCTGTCCCGCTGCATAGCTGCCACAGGCAGAAACATCGGCAGGATTTCCTGTTTCCATGGCAACAACTCTCATAATTGTGTTATTACCCACAACCATGTTTGCCGGGGTTGCGATATTACCTGTAAATGTTGCATTTCCTGCCAATACACTACTTTGTGCCAGCATTTCACCAGCTTCAAAAGCACCATTGTTATTCAGATCAATAAATACTTTCACTATGCGGTTGGCCGTACTGCCGTTGCAGCTGTTAATCTTTATGGAGAAAGGGTAGGTCTGGCCTGACTGAAGTGGAAAAGTAATGCCTGTCAGGTTATTATACCCTTCACAGGTTGCGGGGCCCGCATTGGTTACCGATCCAATCTGTACACTTTCTATCCTGGTGCTTCCTGTCGCAGAGGCAGTGGAACTGCAATAAGCCTGGCCACCAACTCCACTCACCAGCAATGTATAAGCCTGTGCACCTCTTTCCAATGTTGCCTTGTGCGAGATGGTAATGTTATAGGTCTGTCCGGGAACAGCTCCGGGGATAACTATCTTTTCTACGTTGTCAAGAATATTGTCGCCCGTAGTTGCAGGGGCATCGCGGTTATTTGGATCCATCTTATAAGGCAGAAAGGTGTTTGCACCGCTTGTGACTTTTATATCAAGATCATTAATCAGCTTTTTCTCGGGGTTGTTAAGCCTGCTGGTAGTATTTACAGAACTCTTCGGGTCTGTCCAGGAGATGGTAGCTATGAGTGTGCCTTTACCGGAAGCAACAACAGGGAGCGAAAAAGTAGCGCCATTGTTGAGGGATTCCTCACGGATAATCTGGTCTGTATTATTGGAAGTAATTACCGATGCTGCTCTCTCCATGTTTACCAATCCCCAGCCGAATTTGTAATCCGGCCCGGCGGCAGTGCCCGCCTCATCGGCTGTATGTATTACCAGTCCTTTCAGGGTTGCAGAACGCATAAATGTACCTGCATGCAGGCGTGAATAGTATTCCTGTAAAAGAAACAGCGATCCGCTGGCAACCGGCGTCGACATGGAGGTTCCACTGAGATAAGCATAAGCATTCGGATCGCTGGCCAATCCCGAAAGCAGGTTGATACCGTCTGTCACTACATCGGGTTTGATCCGGCCATCATCGGTCGGACCAAAACTTGTAAATGTCGTAAGCTCAACATCAGCAGGTATAAGATATCCGCCGAAAATGGGATTGACAGCACCGACTGTAAGAACATTTTTAGCCACTGAATAGGTTGGGAGAATATCATAACCATCATTGCTGCTCATTCCGGGAAGACGTGGACCGGCATCTATTAGTGAATTGGCTGAATTATAACGAAAAAAATTCCCTCCTTCTTCAGGGCCATTCAAATCGCGGTTATTTCCGGCTGCTTTAACTATAAGGTAATAAGGTGCGTTATAGGCAATGGAGTCCCACATCCGGGCATCATTATCATAATATCCAAACTTGTAATCTTCATTTGTCCCGGCTTCTCCGCGAAATTCCCAGCGGCCCTCACTGTCATTATAATACCAGCCTGAAATAGTTCCGTATGAATGGTTGGAGATAAGCAGGTTTGGAGCTTCCGCCAGCATTTCAGACATATGATTTGTGAAATCGTAGGCAATAAGCTGCTGGGCGCCAAAAGCCATTCCTTTGGCATTTGGATTTACCCCTGAGTTGATCATGATCCCGGCCACATGGGTGGAATGATCTTCAAGAGAAGCCGGATTGTCTTTCTGCGTAACCCTGCCGTTTAGCTCCACATGCGTATTGAGGATTCGCCCGCCATCCCAGATCGCAAGTTTACCTCTCATGTTTGCTGAAGAACCGCTCAGGTTAAGGCCGGTGCTGGCTCCTGGCCACAACAGGTTGGTCTTGATGGTTGCAGCTCCGTCCAGGTTATCCAGGGTAGTTATATATAATGGGTTCCCGGCGGGGTCAATTCCTACAAGCCTGGCTACGCTGCCATTTTTGCCTTTTGTAAGCATTGGCCACGATTTCTGAACTGCAATCGATTTTAACCGGAGATAGTCTTTTTGTTCCTGGACAGCCATGTCGGAACTGGCTTTTTCAAGGATGGAACGGTTTGTTTTGGTTTGGGCGTTAACTCGGGTGCATACAACAGAAACCAGGAAAATCCCCAGGGTTAAAATTCTGCTCATAAGTAGTAGTTGTCTTTGTTTTAAAATTACACTTTTTGGGATTACAACCATCTTTTTTGATAACTTCAGCGCCAAATAGAAATTCCTAATGAAGCAAGTATTAATCAGGATTTCCGCTGCCTTCATGGTTCTGTGTTTATGCTCTTCTTTCATATACGGGATTTTCGGAAAAAGGTGCGGTATCCAGGGCCATGTTTACGAAATCAAGGGCAATCAAATGCCTTCTCCCGACGAAAAACGTGCTCCGCCTAAGGGAATTAAAACCACGGTTTATATTTATGAGCTAACCTCACCCGGCCAGGTGGTTGCTGCCGACAGACCCGGGTTTTATAAATCGGTTAATTCCAGGCTGGTCAAAGAGGTTTCCACTGACGAAAAAGGATTTTTCAAGGTAAAACTACCCCCCGGCAAATATTCACTTTTTACCAGGGCAGAAGCCATGTATTACGCAAATAGCTTTGACCAGTTTAATAATATTTACCCTGTAGAGGTTCAGAAAAAGAAAATGACAGATGTGGTTATTAAGCAGGATTTCAACGCGGCCTATTGAATCTAATAACTGCAAATTGAAAATTAGCTTAGTGTTGGAATCAAATACCTACAGATAGGAATATTGGCTGTGTATTAGAATTAAATACCTACAGATTGGAATATTGGCTGTGTATTAGAATTAAATACCTACAGATAGGAATTTTTGCAGCCTGGTGAATCAAAAAATTATAGAATAAAAAATCGTTGCATACAGTTCGATCCTCTCTGCCTTATCTTGCGCCCGGGAATATGAAACGGGAATTTGAAACGGGAATATGAAATGGGAATATGAAACGGGAATATGAAACATTGATTTCCTGACTAACCTTATTAATCATCTTATTAATCATTCTAAATAGCGATTTTGGAAAAATTCAATTTTCAGCAAACAATGCGCTGGTTTGGTCCGTCTGATCCGGTAAGTTTAGCAGACATCAGGCAGGCGGGATGTTCAGGTATAGTCACGGCGCTCCACCACATACCTAACGGTGAAGTTTGGTCGAAGGAAGAGATCAACAAACGTAAACTGGAAATTGAAGCAGCCGGGCTATTGTGGTCCGTGGTTGAAAGTGTTCCGGTTCATGAAGATATCAAAACCCGCCACGGGAAGTATGAACTGTATGTTGAAAACTACAGGCAATCCCTCAAAAACCTTGCAGCCTGCGGCGTGAAAATAGTTACTTATAATTTTATGCCGGTGCTGGATTGGACCCGCACAGATCTCGCTTTTACATGTGAAGACGGTAGTAAAGCACTTCGTTTTGAAAAAGCGGCGTTTGTGGCCTTTGATCTTTTTATGTTGAAAAGGAAGGGTGCAGAAAACGATTATTCTGCTGCAGAAATTTCAAGGGCAAGAGAACGTTTTGAATCAATGACCGACGATGAAAAGTTATTGCTTCAACGAAATATCATAGCAGGTTTACCCGGAAGCGAGGAAAGTTTCACACTAGCCCGGTTTCAACAGGCGCTTGATAAATACGATGGCATAGATGCAAATAAATTGCAACAAAATCTCTTTTCATTTCTTAATGAAATTGTACCTGTTGCGGAACAGTCGGGCATCAGCCTGGTTATTCATCCCGACGATCCGCCATTCCCTATACTGGGTTTGCCAAGGATCCTGAGTACAGCCGATCACCTGCAGGCTTTGTTTAATGCCGTTCCTTCAACTGCCAACGGGCTTTGTTTCTGCACCGGTTCCTTTGGTGTGAGAGCTGACAATGACCTGGCCGGAATTGTAAGGAAGTATGGCGATCGTATTCATTTTATTCACCTACGTAGCACGCTTCGCAATGAATGGGGTGATTTTTATGAGGCTGATCATCTTACCGGTGATGTAGACATGTATGCTGTGATCAAGGAACTGTTGATAGTGATGAATAGACGCAAACAACAGATACCTGTTCGTCCGGATCATGGTCACCAGATGCTTGATGATCTGAAAAAGAAAACAAACCCCGGTTATAGTGCCATTGGCAGGTTAAGAGGTCTTGCAGAGATCAGGGGGCTTGAATTAGGTATTTATAGAAGTATTTTTTAATTCGTTTTTAATCGGGATTTGAGAACGGCATCAATAAGGCTCGACTTAATTTCTCTATTTTAACGCTATGGAAGAGATAAAAATATTATTGGTAGAAGACGAGAAAAAGATTGCAGAGACATTGAAGAAGGGGTTGACTGAACAACAATACCAGGTTGAACTTGCTTTCGATGGTTTACAGGGGTTGAAGTTGTTTGAAACATATACATTCGATCTCGTTATTCTGGATATTAATATACCGGGGCTTAATGGCTATGAATTGTGCAAAGCCATCCGCAAAATAAATGAGCGGGTTCCGGTTGTTATGTTAACTGCTCTCAGTGCTGTGGACGATAAGGTGGAAGGATTTGATGCTGGAGCCGATGATTACATCGTTAAGCCCTTCGATTTTAAGGAACTGCTGGTTCGTATCCGCGCACTGCTGAAACGCTTATACCAGGGTCCGCCCACCGGGAATATTCTTACGATTGCGGATCTTTCCATGAACCTGGATAACAAAGAGGTTACCCGGCATGGTTCTTTAATATCTTTGACAGCTAAAGAATTTCAATTGCTTGAATACCTTGTTCGAAATAAAAACCGGGTTGTTTCCCGAGCCGACATTGCGCTGAATGTATGGGATATCGACTTTGACACGAAAACCAATGTAATTGACGTGTATGTTAATTTCTTACGGAAGAAACTGGATAAAGATTTCGAAAACAAACTAATTCATACGCAGGTTGGTATGGGATATATTCTAAAAGAAAATCCCTGAGTGAAAATCAAAGTCAAGATAACCGCAATTTTCACCTTACTGGTAACCGCACTGCTGTTACTTTTGAGTGTATCGGTCTTTTATTTTTCGAAACTGGAAAGAAGGGAAACTTTCAAAAACCGGATTACTGGCCGGGCAAGTATCAATACCCAGATTTATTCTATTGTTGGTGATACAAACCTTGCCGCCCTGGCAAGGTTCGATTCCAGCTCAACAACAATACCTCAGAAATCAGTTACAATATTTAACCAGCTGAATACAGCAGTTTATCAGTACACTGCCAGGGGGGCAGATACCATCTATGCAACCAAAGAGATCCTTGATGAGGCCCGCACTCAGAAGCGGTATTATTTCAATGATGGTGAAAAGGAAGCGATTGCATTTAATTATGATGATGGATCCAGGAAGGTGGTTATTGTTGTTGGTGGTTACGACGAGGATGGCTGGACGCGTTTGCGAAAATTGCAAAATATGATGGCAGGTAGTCTCGCTACCGGGATACTTTTAACCCTGGTTGTTGGATATGTATTCTCCCAGCAGCTGGTTCGTCCCATTTCGCAGATTATTCATGAAGTGAATGAGATCAGTTCACAGAATCTTTCACATCGCATTCATGCGGGAAGTTCGCAGGACGAATTGAACCAACTTGCCAATACTTTTAACGAACTGCTCAACCGCCTCCAGGAGTCGTTTTTAATCCAAAGAAGATTTATATCCAATGCCTCGCACGAGTTATCAACCCCGCTTACATCTATCCTGAGCCAGCTGGAAGTTACGCTTCACAAAGATCGTTCTGTCGAAGAGTATATGCAGGTGATGCAGTCGATCCATGAGGATGTGCGCCAGATGCAGCAATTAACAAAAAGCCTGCTGGAGATTGCGAAGACCGGTACCCAGGGCAGTATTGAGCTGATGGAAGTACGTATAGACGAAGTGTTACTTAAAGTAACAGCAGACGTGCAGAAGATCAGCGAAGATTACAATGTTGATCTTAATTTCGGCGATTTCCCGGAGGATGAAAAGGCCTTTATGGTTTTCGGATCCAACGATCTCCTTTACAGTGCTATAAAAAATGTGGTAGAAAATGGATGTAAATATTCCCCGGATCATGTCTCCATCGTGAATCTCACTTTCCCCGAAAATAAAGTTGTTATAGAAGTTAAAAACAAAGGCGATGTAATAGCCGAAGAGGAAATTGAAAATATATTCCAGCCATTTTACCGATCAGGTAATATTGGCCAGGCAAAGGGTTTTGGTCTTGGCCTTGCGCTCGCTAAACGGATTATCAGTTTACATAAAGGTCGTATCGATGTGCAATCTGACATTATTGCCGGCACCGTGTTTGCCATTACGCTACCAAGTCTTGGGCTGACGGAGATATAACAGTATTAACAAAAATTAATCTGCTGTCATTATAAATGGCATTGATATGAAATTGATATAAATTGATATAAATTGATCTGTTGTCTTCATAAATCCCATTCTTTCATCATAAATCGTATTAATATATATTAATCTGTTGTCTTTATTAATCGCATTTACATAAATTTATCTGCACCTTCATTAATGGGATTAATATAAATTTATCCGCACCTTCATCAATGGCATTAATATAAATTAATCCGTTGTCTTCATTAATCGCATTAATACAAATTAATCTGCTGTCTTCATTATGGGCATGATTCGTGATCATCAACCCTGGTAGTCTAACAACCTTATTTTCCGTAGATATGAATAAGTTATTTAATAATATTCTGGTGCCCATTGATTTTTCTGAAGTGTCCGAACTGGCTGTTGAAAAAGCGATAGACATTGCGAATCATTTTAAATGCAACATACACCTCGTATTTGCTGAAACGAACAAGATCGGAACACAGTCAGGGCAATTACAAAAAAATGTTAATAGGTCGGGGTCTGCGGCTGATGCTGAAACCAGGCTATTTCAGTTGCAAAATAAATATACTTACCGGTTACATCCAGGCCAATCTATCCATTCCTCTGTCAGGAAGGGAAACCGGAACCGGGCTGTTATAGAGTATGCGCTCAGGTATAATATCGATTTGGTTATTATTGGCAGGGTAACGGGTGTAGTGAGGAATTTGATTATCGGCCGGTACCGGATCAATGAAATAACAAAACAAATTGAATGTCCTGTGTTAACCGTCCGCAAAGATGCTGCCCATGACCAGTGGATCAATTCCGCCAATCACCAGTGGATGAATATTGTGCTTCCTGTGTGCAGCATGTTACCTATCAGGAAAATCATGTTCGCCAGTTATCTTGCAAGAAAATATAATTCAAAGATCCATTTACTGTCTATTGCCGGTGATGAAAAGGAAGAGGATGCTGACCACAATCAATACCTCTATAAAGCTTACCAGTTACTTCGTGACAACACAAATCTCATGATCGAATGCCATACAATCCGGGGGCATAACATAGCTGATTCAACACTTCGTTTTGCCCGAAAAATAAATGCTGATCTTATTGTGGTGAATCCCGGGAAGGAATCCCGGCTTTCGGGTTTTGTCAATAAACTATTCGATGGAAGTCTGTTCACTGAATCGGGGATCCCAGTATTGACAATTTCAGCGGTGTAACGCTGAAATTGTTGCATGCCGGTGGTGATTATATTTCCCACTGTGACATGGATTATGTAGATACTTTATTCTCATGTTGATACTTTTCACGAATGCCCGGCAATGAAATATTCATGAGCAAACCGCCCATCTATCGGGCTGCAATTTTTTTTTTAATTGAAATAAATTGTCGTAACTTTTAGGAATCAGATGGGGCTCTTTAACCGCTTTCTCCCCCTTACAGAAATACATAGAGTGTTATAGGAATTTGTTGAGTTGTATACAATGTATCCAGGAATTATTTACAACCTGCATATCAAGGTTTACGAAGGGCCATCTATTCTGTTAATATTAAACAAATCACTATGAAACCACATCCATTTCCTTTTATCAATGAGCGCAAGAAAACAATTCAATTTCATTTGAAAATGAAGGCTGTATCTCATGTTTCTCTTTCTGGTACTTTCAATAAATGGTCAACAAATGAACTGGAGATGAAGCATGTTGAAAATGATGACTGGGTTATCGAAATACCAATGCTGCCCCATGGAAAATATTATTATCGTTTTCTGATCGATGACAAAATGTGGATTGAAGATATCGAGAATCAGCTCCGTGAACCAGACGGAGTAGTGGGATTTTACAGTGTCTTGACAGTTTGACGTATCAGACCGAGTTCCCGCCCAAGAAACACCTATCCCACTCCTGGTGGTTGTTTAAAACAGCAAATAACAATAGCTGTTAAGAAATAGCCACCTTTTTTTATGCGGGATAGTCAGCTAACAAGCACTTTGCCCCCGCCGTTACAAATTCCAAAACATAGGTCCGCGATCTCTTCTGGTTTAGTCCAACCCGAAGTATCAGCCCCCGGCATGTTTTGCCTGTTGAGAGCAGTATCCAGGGTTCCAGGTACTATAACATTTACTGTCACATTTTTCCCCCTGGCAGCTGCATTCAGTATATCTGCCAACTTAAAAAGCAATGACTTGCTCAACGCGTATGCAATCATGTCTTTGCCTGCCACCTGATCCAGGGCTGCTTTTGCTCCAACAAACACGATCCGGCCATAATTACGGCTCATCATATGCTGGAACAAAGGTCTGGCTGAATTATATGCAGTTTCAAAATTTAGTTTAAACATTGATTGAAGCTTAACCACATCTGTAGTTTCGATATCCCCCATGGCAAAACCCCCGACCAGCAGCAAAGCAGCGTCAATATTTCCTTTAAGGCTGGAGATCTCCTGGAAAAATTCAAGCGCTGATTCCTCGTTATCCAATGATACCTGGTGTAATTCAAAATTTGAATGACCCTCCGCAAATCCCAGATGACTGCCGGAATGGTCAACACCGATCACATGATAATCGGTAGAAACAAATTTTTTGACAATTGCAGATCCCATATTCCCATTTGCACCTGTGACGATTATATGTTTTGGCATTTTTTATCTAAAAATAACGGTTTTTAAAACATACTCATCTGCTGTCCCGGGCGGCGGAACAGGGTGCAATCAAGTTCCCATCGTTCTGCGTTAAGATTAAATAAGTTTGAATATTTGCGATATTGTTGCGCAACCATTTCCGCTATCTGGCCCTCTCCGCGCATTCTCAAACCAAAACGGCTGTCATTTACCTTTCCATCATGGCTCTGTTCGATCATGTGCCACACCTTATCTGCCCGGTCCGGAAAATTCTTATACAACCAGTCGTGAAACAACAACTTTACTGCCCCATTGAGCCTGATAAAGGTGTAGGCAGAAAAAGTTGCACCATTTTCGCTGGCGGCCTTCATGATCCTTTGCATTTCATGTTCATTTAACCCGGGTATCATTGGCCCAAGCATCACCCCGCATCTGACACCGGCGTCAGTTAATTCTTTAATTACCCTGAGCCTTTGTTTACCTGTCGTGGTTCTGGGTTCCATCACAAGTCGCAGATCTTCATCAAATGAGGTAATTGAAAGGAGTACAGAAACAAGGCCTTTTTTGCCCATTCTTGTCAAAATATCTTTGTCTTTTAGGATGCCGCTGTTTTTGGTTATCATACCAACCGGTTGGTTGAATTCTTCGCAAACTTCAAGAAGCCTCCTGGTAAGCCGGTACTTTTGTTCAGCAGGTTGGTAGCAATCAGTATTGCCGCTCATTGCGAGCGGATAACACTCCCATTTTGGATTCATCAGGAACTTTCGTAGTAACTGCGGAGCATTTTTTTTGACAACGATCTTTCTTTCAAAATCCAGTCCGGCACTATATCCCCAGTATTCATGGACATTTCTGGCATAACAATAAATGCATCCATGCTCACAGCCCTGGTATGCATTCATGCTGTACATCATGCCTACATCAGGACTATCAACTTTGTTGACAATCGATTTTGCTTCCTGCTCTATATACTGTGTAGCTTCATTGGATACAGTCCAGTCGTCTATACCCTCACTATGTTCCCTGACAGTTTCCTGTTTAAGAAAGCGGTTCTTTGTATTAATCTGTGCACCACGTCCTTTTAAATACACCGGTGATTGATTCTGGATATCCGGTTGAGCTTCTTTTACGGATTGAGCTTTTTTTGTTGGTTGATCCTCATTGTTTCTTGGATCATCTTTGTTACTTCGAACATCATTGTTTCTTGGATTCTCATTTTTTCTTTGATCATCTCTGTTACTTTGATCTTCATTGATTCTTTGATCATCTTTGTTGCTTTGATCTTCATCGTTTCTTTGATCCTCAATACCTGGTTGTTCTTCGTGGTTGTCCATGGGATATATTCTCCATTTTAAAATAATTCACCTTGCCTGGTTGTAACAGGCAAATTTTTAAACTCTATGCGTTGCGCTATCTGCCAGGCCTTTTCACCCTGACGACGCTTCAACAATAGCATATTGTCAGCAATGAATCTGCCGGTAAACTGTCGGTGGGAAAAATCCTGCCAGCCCTTTTCATACTGCCAGGCTAATAGTTTGCGGGCTATAAGAATTTGAGGCTCATCAGGAAAATAGGGTTTGTTTTCTTTGTTCAGTTTCATCAGTTGCTGAAAATCTTTTAAGTCTTTTATAAGGTTCCGGATTGGTTCCCTGGTGGTAACATTTATGTAAATGGCATGGGTTGGAAAAGAAGTATAATCCCTCAGCTCCACTTTAAATGGCCTGAAGCCCATCCCGACAATATTCAGACGGTTCATTAGTCTCTCTTCCAGCATTTCATACTGAGTGAAGGTGGCCACCATTATATGCGATTTGCCAGAGGTGCCTAGGGCAGTTTTATAAGTTTCCGCAAAATCTTTTTTCACCTGCCTGATCTTGTTGCGGAGATCTTCCGGTGGATTTAAAACAATCATATACTCATTGATGCGATAGCCGGGTATGCTTTGAATAATTGATTTCATAAGTTCATTTTTATTTTGCTAATGATATTATATGAAGGATATTAGCTAATGATATTATATGAAGGATATTATATGAAGGTTTTTTATTTTGCTAAGGATATTGTATGCAGGTATTGCATTATTAAATAATCCATTTTCATGTACTATTTAGATAATTCAATGATCGATCTCAGGCCACCTTATTAAACAAGTCATTATTTAACGGCAAGAGTCCGAATACCTGTACAGTTCTCAGGGTTTCATATGAATCTTTTCTTTTCAGCAATACCAGCTCTTCAACAACAAAAGACTCATGAAAAATTTTGCGGGAATAATCGCTGAGTGCCTGTTCATATACCCCGGTTGAAAGTTTCGAAGCGACCGGCACATGGGGCCTCCTGAAAAAGCCACCTGGCCCGGCCTGAATAAAATCTTTCATTGTATTTAACTGTGCCACAAAATGTTGAACCGGGCCTGCATCCTGCACGCGCAGAAAAATAGTATGCGTAGGGTAGCCACTATAATTATTAAGCGTAAGTCTGAATCCTTGTTCAAGGCTGCATATGCGCTGAAGCCATCTTATAAGTGTACTTTCCATGCCTTCACTTGCAAAAAAGTTTGTGACAAGAATATGAGGCTTGAGTGATGCCTTCGGTCTCAATTTATAAGTCTCATTAAAAAGGGCTTTTTCAGCCGCAATCTTATCCAAAACAGATTTGTCAGGATAAGCTACCAGGAGATATTCGTTTGTTTCATGCTGATTTTGCATATACCAGGTTGTTGAATGACCAAATATTTAGCATAAATATACTAAATAATTTAGCAAAACAAAACTAAAATTTGTTGCATTTTTACGTTAATCCATATGGTTGAAGTGTCGATTATGGACGTTCATGGCGTTCACTCGGTTCTTCACTTCGCCGGATGGGCCTTTCGGTTGGTTTGATTTGCCACTGTGATTCCTGGTTATTACCATTGTTCATTCCGCTGGTGGTTCTTGTCTCCGATCGGCTTTTAGTTCCCTGATCGGCTTTTTTAGATACACTTCCAGCGCGA